>JASHTK010000224.1 GCA_030040575.1 Gammaproteobacteria bacterium | reverse complement strand
GCTGCTCGCGACGCCGGGATCGCGGCGCTCACGGCGGAGGTCGAAAGCGCCTGGCGCGTCTTGACCACGCCCGCGGCGCGCCTCATTGCACGCGGCGAGGAGCGACCGCTCCTGCTCGCCGACGTCGAAGCGCTCCTCGCCTCGAAAACGCTCGTCGTGGACGCGTGCCGGCATGTCGTGCGTCGCCAACGGATCGTGGTCTCGCTTGCGCGGCGGACGGTGCTGTTCGGGCTCGCGCGCGCGCTCGCCGAAGCGTGGCCGCACGACGTGCCAAGAGACGTGCTCGTCGCTCGGGCCTTCCGAGCGAAGCGCGCCGATGAATCCTATCGCGCGCGGCTGCGCGTGGAGCTCGGACGGCTTCGCGCGGCACTTCGCCCGCTCGCCGGCGTGAGCGCGACGCGGCGAGGATTTGCGCTCGAGCCGCGCCGCGCGCGTGAGGTCGTCGTCCTCGCCCGGCCCGTCGAGGATCAGCATGCGGCGCTGCTCGCCTGCCTCGCGGACGGCGAGGCGTGGTCGAGCTCGGCGCTCGCGCTCGCGCTCCGATTGAGCCAGCGCACCGTGCAGCGGGCGCTCGACACGCTTGCGGCCGCGGGTAAGGCTCAATCGTTCGGACGCGGGCGGGCTCGTCGCTGGACGACGCCGCCGCTGCCGGGATTCGCGACGACTTTGTTACTCTCCGCCTCGCTCGCGAGCGGCTAGGATGGAACTATGAAAACCACATCCGCCGAGATCCTTCGCGAGTACGGTCCCTTTCCGGGAGTCGACCACGTCCACGGGGTGAGTTACGACGGACAGCACGTCTGGTTCGCCGCCGGCGATTCGTTGCAAGCCCTCGATCCGGCGAGCGGCACGCTCGTGCGCTCCATCGAGACCGCGGCGCATGCCGGAACGGCCATCGACGGCCGGCACCTCTATCAGATCGTCGAGAAGCGCATCCACAAGATCGATCCGGCGACAGGCCGCGTGCTCGCGACGATCCCGGCGCCCGGCGAGAGCAACTCGGGGCTCGCCTGGGCCGAGGGAACACTGTGGGTCGGGCAGCATCGCGACCGCAAGATCCATCAGATCGATGCCCAAACCGGGGCGATTCTGCGCACCATCGAGTCCAACCGCTTCGTCACCGGGGTCACCTGGAGCGACGGTGAGCTCTGGCACGGCACGTGGGAAGCGGACGAGAGCGAGCTCCGGCGCGTCGATCCTCGATCGGGGGAGGTCCTCGAGTCGCTCCGAATGCCGCCCGGTGTCGGAGTGTCGGGGCTCGAAGCCGGCGGCGATCGATTCTTCTGCGGAGGAGGCCGAACCGGGAAGCTGAGGGCCGTCCGTCGGCCGAAGCGCGGCTCCGCGGCGACGAAGTAGATCAGACCTCCCGCACGTCTGAACGTCGCCCTCACGCGATCGCACCCGGCGCCGCGCGCGACTGCTCGCGCGGGCACTCACGACTTCCGCGCAGTCGCCTCCCGCGCCGCGTGGTATTCGCGCCGGATGCGGGCGATATCGACCGTGGGCTTCGGATAGCGCAAGCCGAGGCCCTCCAGGTGCTCGACGACGATCCGCGCCACCGCGAGGTTGCGGAACCACTTGTGATTCGCGGGAATGATGAACCACGGCGCCTGCTCGGTGCTGCAGCGGGCGAATACCTCCTCGTAGGCGGCCCTGTAGTCGTCCCAGCGTTTGCGCTCGGCGTAGTCCGCCTCGCTGATCTTCCATTGCTTCGCGGGATCCTCGAGCCGCGCCTTGAAGCGCGCGAGCTGCTCGTCGCTCGAGATGTGCAGGTAGAACTTCAGAATGTGCGTGTCGTGCTCGATGCAGCCCTGCTCGAAGGCGTTGATGCGATCGTAGCGGCGGGACCAGACCTCCCGCGGCGCGAGATTGTGCACGCGCACGACGAGCACGTCCTCGTAGTGCGAGCGGTTGAAGATCACGATCTCGCCCCGCGCCGGCGCGACCCGGTGAATTCTCCAGAGGAAATCGTGCGCCGCCTCCTCCGCCGAGGGCTGCCGGAACGCCTGGACGCGGCAGCCCTGGGGATTCATGGCGCTCAGGCAATGCTGGATCGTGCCGTCCTTGCCGCCCGTGTCGAGCGCCTGCAGGCAGATGAGAAGCGAGTGCTTGCGCTCGACGTAGAGCATCTCCTGCAGCTCGCCGAGTCTCGCGCGGCAATGCTCCAGCTCGTCCGCCGCGTCCTTGTGGCCGTCATAGTGGTCCTTGAACGCCGGGTCGATCTCCTGGAGCACGATCCGCGCGCCGGGCCGAACCCTGAACCGCTCGCCGTAATTCATTGCGCTGCTCCTGATCCGCGGGGGCTCATGGCTGCGCTGGACGCTGCGACCGGCCACGGCCGAGCTTGATGCGGCGCAACAGCCCTGGGGCGGGAGGCCGCCCTCTGCCGTGCGGCGCCCTGCTCACTATACGCATCTCGCTCGCCGGCGATCACGGCGTCCTCGTGCCCGAGCTGAGACCAGCGGACCAGCGCCTCCAGGGCAGGACTGCGACCGAGCGGCCCGCTGCGGAGAATGCGAGCGGTTGCAGTAAACTCGCGCGACGGCTGCCGGCGCCGCGCCCGACCGCTCTCTGACGGACCGATGATTTCGTGACCGCATCGCAAGGCCAGCGGGCCTGGCTCTTCCCCTCGCTGCGCGGCTACCGCAGAGCCTGGCTCGCAAGCGACGTCGTGGCGGCCTTGACGCTCGCGGCGATCGTCATTCCGGAGCAACTCGCGACCGCCCGGCTCGTCGGGCTCGCGCCGATCACGGGACTTCTCACCTTTGCCGCCGGAACGGCCGCATTCGCCGTGCTCGGAGCGAACCGGTTCATGTCGGCCGGCGCGGATTCCACGATCGCGCCGATCATGGCGAGCGCACTCGCCGCATCGGCCGCGGTCGGCTCCGCCCACTACGCCGAGCTCGCGCACGTGATGGCGCTCATGGTCGGCGTGCTGCTGCTCGCCTCGGGCCTCGCCCGCCTCGGCTGGGTCGCCGATCTGCTCTCGATCCCGGTCACGACCGGATTTCTCGCGGGCATCTCCCTGCACATCATCCTCGGGCAGCTGCCGGATCTGCTCGGCGTCGCCCCCGCGACCGGGGATATGCTGCATCAGGCCGCTCATCTTCTGCGGCTGCTGCCCGATGCGCACCCGTATCCCGCCTCGATCGGGATCGGCGTCCTCGTGCTGAGCCTCGCGGCCGAGCGATGGAGCGCACGCATTCCGGGCGCGTTCATCGGCTTCGTGGGTGCGGGCGTGGCCGTCTGGACGCTCGATCTCGCGCGGCGCGGCACGAGCGTCGTCGGCGCGTTGCCGCTCGAGCCGCTGCACGTCTCGGTGTCGGCCCCCGGGTGGCAGAGCATCGAGCAGCTCTTCCCCGCCTCGCTCATCGTCGCGCTCGTGTGCTTGATGCAGACCGCCGCCGTCGTGCGCTCGTTCCCGAGCCATCCGGGTCAGGAGGAGGAGGTGAGCCGGGATTTCGCGGCGCTCGGCGCCGGGAGCCTCATCGCCGGCCTCATCGGCGCGTTCGCCGTCAATTCCAGCCCGCCGCGGACGGCGGCGGTCCACGTGTCGGGCGGTCGCTCTCAGCTGAGCGGGCTCCTCGCGATCGCGCTCGTCGCGGCGGTCGTCATCCTCGCCCGCCGTGCGTTCGCCGTCCTGCCGGTCTCCGCGCTCAGCGGGGTCCTGATCTTCATCGGCCTCAGGATCTTCCGGCTGTCCACGATGCGACGGATCTACCTGAAAGGGGGTTACGAGATCTCGCTCGTCGCGGCGAGCGCGGCGCTCGTCGTGCTGCTGCCGATCCAGACCGGCGTCACCTTGAGCATCGTGCTCTCGCTCACGCACAGCATCTACATCGTCGCGCGGCCCGACTGTGCGGTGCTCTCGCGCGTCGCCGGCACGACGGTGTGGTGGAAGAAGCCGGAGGACGGACCCGGTGAGCAGCAGGCGGGCGTGCTCGTCTTCGCCCCGGGGGCGCCGGTCTGCTTCGCCAACGCTGCCTACATCCGCCGCGCGCTGCAGAGCGCCTTGGCCGCGCTCCCCGAGCCGTGCCGGCTGCTTGTCATCGAGGCGAACGGCGTCATCGACATCGACTTCACCGGCTCGCAGATGCTCCAGGAGGTCATCGCCGAGCTGCGCGCGCGCGATGTCGCGGTCGCCCTCGCCCGCCTCGAATCCGAGCGCGCCCAGCGCGCCGCGGCGCGCACGGGGCTCACCGAGCTCCTCGGCCCCGGCCGGATCTTCCGGTCCGTCTCGGAGGCGATCGCCGCGTGCTCGCCGGGCTCTCCGGGGAGCCTCTCGGCGTCAGCCTGATCGGGGCTCCTCGCCCCGCATCACTGATGCAGGCCCGGCGGCGCGGGCATCGCGCCCCCCGGGCCGGGCCCACCCATCCGTCCTCGCCCCCCGCGAGCACCGGGGAAGCCCCCGCAGAAGGCGAAGCCGCCGAATCCGCGCCGCGGCGGCGCGTTCTTCGCTTGATTGGCGGTGCGCACGATGTAGGCACGAATGGCCTCGGCGTCGTCCGCCGTCAGCGCGTTGCGGAACGACACCATGCCGTCGGCCTGCAGCGCGCCGCCGATCACGATCGCGTTGAACGCCGGGCCGCTCCAGAGCGCCCCCGCGTAGCGCAGATCCGGGAACAGGCTGCTCACTCGGCCGTTGTTACCGTGGCAGCTCGCGCAGTGCGCGGTGTACTCGCTCTCGCCGTGGGCGAGCAGCGCCGCATCGCCGAACGGCGCAGGCGGATTGAGGGCCGGGGGCGTGTAGGGCGCGGGCTGAGGCAGCTGCGCCTTGCCGTCGAGCTTGTAGATGAGCAGTCGCGAGTAGGTGGGCGCCCAGTAGTCCCCGAAGCCGCTCGTGCCGGCCACCACGGCGACGTACTGCACCCCGTCGACCGAGTAGCTCACTGGAGCGCCGGAGATGGCCGACTGCGTGTCCGCCGTCCACACCTGCTCCCCGGTATCGGCACGGAACGCCGACAGAGTGGGAGGCGCCGATCCCCCGAAGAAGGCCGAGAACCCTTGGAACACGAGGTTACCGCCGGTCGCCATTACGCCCGCTCGACCGCTGCCCTGCGGCTGCTTCCACACCGCCTTCATCCTGACCGGATCCCAGGCGAGGAGATAGGAACCCTCGCCCTCGAGCTTCGGCGCCGGATCCTTCGGACACTTGGCGACGTTGATCGAGAGGAGCTGATTGCCCATCTTTGCCCCGGCCTCGGCGAACAGAGGATAGCTGCCGTAGTTGGTCGGGATGTACACGAGCCCCGTCTGCGGGTCGAAGGCCATCGGATGCCAGCTGTGCGCGCCGCCGGAGGCCGGCACCACGTAGAAGCCCCTGCCCGTCCTGCCGTAGTCGGCGGCGGGATTGAGGATCGGCCTGCCGTGCGCATCGAGCCCGGTCATCCAGTTGACGGTCGGCACGAAGGGCTTGGCGGCGAGCAGCTTGCCCGTCGCGGCATCGAACACGTAGAAGAGACCATTCTTCGGCGCATGCATCACCACGTGCCGCCTCCTGCCGTGGATGCGCAGGTCGGCCGTGATGATCTGCTGCGTGCTGTCGAAGTCGAAGCTGTCCTGCGGCGTCTCCTGGTAGTACCAGCGGAGCTTGCCGGTCCTCGCATCGAGCGCGACGATGGAGGAGGTAAAGAGATTGTCGCCGCCGCCCGGTGAGCGAACCCCCGCGGGCCAGGGCGCGCCGTTGCCCGTCCCGACGAACACGAGCTGCGTGACCGGGTCGAAGGTGATGCCGTCCCAAGGAGTGCCGCCCCCGCCCAACTTCCACCACTCGCCGCGCCAGGTCTTCGCGGCGCGCCTGAGCTCCGGCTGCTCGAAGCCCTTCGCCGGATCGCCGGGAACCGCCCACCAGCGCCAGAGCTCCTTGCCCGTCTCCGCGCTGTAGGCGGCCATGTAGCCGCGCTCCTCGAACTCCGAGCCCGCCTCGCCGATGAAGATGCGGCCGTCCGCAATGCGCGGCGCACCCGTGATGGATAGCGTCCGCGTGGGATCGGTCGCCTGGACCTCCCAGATCTTCTTTCCGGTCCGCGCATCGACGGCGATCAGGCGCCCATCGAGCGTGCCCCAGATCACCTTGCCCCGCCACACCGCGACGCCCCGATTGACGATGCCGCAGCAGAGCTTCACCGCATACTCACCCGGAACCTGCGGATCGTACTTCCAGAGCCGCTGGCCAGTCCGCGCGTCGAAGGCGTAGACCTTGCTCCAGGGGGTCGTCACGAACAACTCGCCATCGACCGCGATCGGCGTCGTCTCGTAGCTGCCTCCGCGCTCGCTGAGATCGGCATACCAGGCGAGCCCCAGCCGGCTGACGTTGTCCGTGTTGATCTGCTTGAGGGGGCTGTAGCGCTGCTCGCTGTAATCGCGGCCGTACGACATCCACTCGCCGGCATTCGCCGGCTGGTCGGCCGCCTCGAGGCGCTGGGTGTTGACCGCTCCATAGGCGTCGCCCGCGGCCCACGTCGGTGCGACGAGACCGGCCAGCGTCGCGAGCGATGTGGCGCCGAGCGCCGCAATGATTGAACTACGCATGCTGCAGATAACCCCCTGCGCCCTCGGCGCACC
>JASHTK010000223.1 GCA_030040575.1 Gammaproteobacteria bacterium | reverse complement strand
ACCCCGCGCTCGAAATGGGCCTGCTTGGATTCGAACCAAGGACCAAGGGATTATGAGTCCCCTGCACTAACCGCTGTGCTACAGGCCCGCTCCTGGAATTGTACCAAGCGCGAAGAGACCGGCGTGCCGGCCGACTGCTATCATCCTTCGCGCGGCCCGAATCAGCATCCGGCGATCGGGCCCGCCGGCCCGGGGGATTGCAGATGCACGACGATACGCGAGAATGGGCGCGGAGGAGGCGGGTGTGGGCCCGATGGGCCGCATCGCTCGTCGCGCTGACCGCGATCAATGCCTGGGGAGGCGAGATGACCACGCTACCGACGACTCAGAAGGAATACCGGCTGGTGCGCACGGGGACCCAGGGCCCGTTCACCCTGAAGCTCGTCGAGGCTGCCGTCCGTTCGCCCGGACCCCACGAGGTGCTGGTGAAGGTCCATGCCGCCTCGCTCAACCGGCGCGACATCTTTCTCATGCAGGGGCTCTACCCCGTCGGTCCACGCGACAGCCTCGTGCCGCTGTCCGACGGCGCGGGAGAAGTCGTGGCCGTCGGCTCGGGTGTCAAGCGCCTGCACGTCGGCGACCGGGTCGCCGCCATCTTCTTCCAGAAGTGGCTGAGGGGACGCCCGAGCCCGGATGTCCTCAATTCTGCTCTCGGCGGTCAGCTCGATGGCATGCTCGCGCAGTACGTCACGCTCAACGAGCACGGTCTCGTCACGCTTCCCTCGAATCTCTCCTACGAGGAAGGCGCGACGTTGCCGTGCGCCGGCGTCACGGCGTGGAACGGGTTGTTCACGCGGGGACACTTGCAGAAGGGCGATACCGTGCTCCTTGAGGGGACTGGTGGTGTATCGACGTTCGGCCTGCAGTTCGCCGTCGCCGCAGGCGCCAAGGTGATCATCACGAGCTCGCACGATTCCAAGCTCGAGGAGGCGAGGAAGCTCGGCGCGTTCGGCACGATCAACTACAAGAAAGTGCCGGACTGGGAGAAGTCGGTCCGCGAGCTCACCGGCGGCGTTGGCGTGCAGGAGGTGCTCGAGGTCGGCGGCAAGGACTCCCTGCCGCACGCGCTCGCGAGCGTCGGCCCGGGAGGACACATCGCCTTGATCGGCGGACTCGGAGGCTTCGGCGGCGATGTGCCCGCGATGGCGCTCATGATGGCGAATGCGACCGTCTCCGGGATCTATGTCGGCTCCCGCGCCGACTTCGAGGCGATGAACGCCTTCATCCAGAAGCACGACGTGAAGCCGATCGTCTCCCGCGTCTTTCCCTTCAGCGACGCGAAGGCGGCTTTCGATCTCATGCAGTCCGAGGACTTCTTCGGCAAGATCGTGATCCGGATGTAGCCGCCGAGGCGCGTGGGCGCACCGGCGCGGCGCCCAGCCGCGCATCAGGCGGGCCGCATTCGCGCCGAATCCGAATCTCCGGCGCTCCTCGCGCACATGTCATCCGTGCGGAGGCGATACTGAGTCGGACCCCGGGAGTGCCGGCATTGAGCGACGACGCCGTCCCCGTGCGTTCCGAGCGTCAAATCCCTGAAATACCGCTTGCGCGTCCAGCGCTCCCAGGGCGGATCCACCTCGAGCGGGCGCTCGTAGTGCCGCAGGAACTTGTCGAAATCCTGCCGAGAGACCGTCTGCCATCGTGGGCGCTGCCCGCACAGTCGGTGAGCCAGCGCGATGGCCGCAGCGCCGAGCAGCAGAGCGAGCACGTAGCCTCCGCCGCCGTTGAGCAGTCGACTCCACACCAGGAGTCCATTGGCGTGCTCCACGGCGAAAAGATGGTCGAGCAGACGCCAAAACTCTCCAATCACGGTCAAGGACATGTCGATCAGCAGCACGAACAGCACGAGGGGCACGGCCAGCAGCGATCGTGCGAGAAGCTCTCGGAAGCCCCGCGCCGGCCAGGCGAGCACTACGATGAGAATCAACGCGCCGTAACCGTAGACGCCGCCGAGCCAGTACCTGACTTCGATGGCGCCCATTTGGATTCCGCGCCAGCCGATCGGATACGCCTCGCGTCCCTGGATGCTCAGAGGCTCCGACAGATTGAGCGCGAAGCGCACCATTTCCCTACCGTCGGACCGGGCCAACCGCGCGTCGTCGACGGTGATCCGGTCATCCATGATCGACACGGTGGCGCGAGCGAGCGGGATCAGCGCGCGCACTGTCGCCCGTTCGATGAGGTGAGCCGCCGCGAGGACGACCGCGGTCGCGAGGAGCGCCCGCGCGACGAGCTTAGCCGGCAGCGGCCACGGCGCGGCCTGAGTAGGCGAGCCACGCATAGAAGTAGCAGCAGACGAGCACGATGACCGCAATCGGAGTCACGGTACCGTGCAACGTGTCAAAGAGCGCGGCGTCCGCGCGATACGAATAAAACAGCGTGAGAATCCGCACCTGATTGACGACGAACAGGACGGCCGTCCCGATCAGAAACCCGATCGCGCGCGAGCGCCAGGAGATCGGCGCGACGAGGAAGGCTGCCGCCAAAAGAAATAGCGCCTCGACGCCCTCGCAGCCGTTCAGGATGTTGAGACCACCCCCGGGGGCCACGATGGAATACTTCACGGCCCGCGCATGGAGGGCGGGCGTCAGCCCATTCACGAGCGCTGCGGCGGGACGGACGGTGAGATCGTGCACGACGATCCATTGGACCACGGTGCCCTGCACCCCTTGCCACCCGAGCTGCAGCAGCGTGAAGAGCAGCAGGAAAGCGATCACTCGCCATCCGAGAAGGGAACGTGCGCGCATGAAGTCATCTTGCGCTGAGCCAAGCGATGCAACAAGTGACGCCGCATCACACTTGTCCTGCTAGGGATGACTCGGACGCCATTTCTTCATCATACAACTGTCATTCAAGCGTCACGATTCCGCCCTAACGTCTCCGCTGCTGACGATGACCGACAGCCCATTCGCGCTGGTGAGAAGAACGCGCTCCGCCGGGCCCTGGGGGCTTACCGCGGATGGCAGGGGAAGATCGGATCATGGTTGGACGAGAACAATCCGCTCCGATCTACGGCGGGCATCCCCGGCATGCCATCGCGATTTGGATGGTGGTGCGGCTCATCGCGGTCTTCGCGCTCTCGCGGGCCCACGCGCAATCGTCAACCCTCTACTCCTACGACAGCGCCAACCACCTCATTCAGGCCACGACAACGACCGGGAGCGGCGTTCAGTATCAATACGATCCCGCCGGCCATCTCATCCAGGTGAGCGCGATATCCCCGACGGCACTTGACCTCAATGGCGCGCAGGCCGTCGACATCGGTGAGACCGGTCAGAATGCGGTACTGAACTTCACTGCCACCGCCGGGCAATCGGTGACGCTGGATTTCGAGTCGATCACGACGACGCCCGGAAGCTCCGCAGTCACTGTCGACGCTTACAACGCAAGCGGAGCGCTCGTCGCCTCTACGACCGGCACGAGCACTGCGACGCTCACTTTGTCGGACCTCGGGGCTGGAACGTATACCGTGATCGTCGCGCCGCAGAACGGCGCGACCGCGAGCCTGCAACTCGCCTCCACCGTCTCAGGCGGAGGATCAGAGCCGTCCGGCAACGGTCCCTTGCCACTCTGGACCTATCTCGTGCTGGGTGGCGCGCTCCTGTGGATCGCGCAGCGGGCCTCTCGGCACCCCGCCTCGCCCAAATGAAACGTGTTGCGGACTCGGAATCTATGCGTGCTCCTCGCGATCGTGATGGCTCACGCAGCCGTGATGTGGCTC
>JASHTK010000222.1 GCA_030040575.1 Gammaproteobacteria bacterium | reverse complement strand
CGCGCAGCCGCCGACTGCCTCGCCTGGCGGCAGCTCGGCTTGCCGCCGGCCCGTGTTGCGGTCAACATTTCTCCCTTGCAGCTGCATCTCCCGGACTTCGTCGCGCGGTTCCTGAGACACACTCAAGCCTGGGCAACGCCCGAATCCGGGCTCGACGTGGAGATCACCGAAGGGGCGCTGATCGATGAGTCCTCCGTCGAGGTCGGCAAGCTCAAGATGCTGCGCGCGGCCGGAGCGAGCGTCGCGATCGACGACTTCGGGACCGGGTACTCCTCGTTGGGCCGCCTCGCCCACCTGCCGGTCGACACCTTGAAGATCGATCGGACGTTCATCGACCGGATGATGGTCGATCCCCGCGGCCGCAAGCTCGTCTCGATCATCATCGAGATCGCTCGCGCCTTCCGGATGCAGGTGGTCGCCGAGGGCGTCGAGACTCAGGAGCAGCTCGATGCGCTCTGGCAGCTCGGCTGCGATCAGTCGCAGGGCTATCTGCACAGCAAGCCCGTGACGCGCGATCAGTTCGTGGAGCTCCTCACGCACGGCAAGGGACGCTTCATCCTCCCGAAGGAGGTGCCGGGCGACGCCCCCGCCTCCGAGAGCGCTCGGCCGGTTTGAGCCGCGGGTTGGAAATTCGGATCCCGACCCGATACGATCTAGCGGGCGGCGCTGCGGCCTCGCAGGTGGGCGCGCCGCGATCGCGTCGACCTCGCAACGCTGGAGAGCCCGAGCACGTGAGCGACTCCACTCTGTTCTCCTCCGAATGCCCGACGTGCAAGCAGGAGCGGCTCCTCACGGGCTACACGCGCGAGGAGCTCGCCGAGCTGCTGCGCGCGGGGTCCGACATCGAGGCGTACTGCAGTAGCTGCGAGGAGCACTGGCCCATCTCGACGGAGGAGCGGGCCGACCTCGCGCGCGCCCTCGGGCGCGGGAAGTAACGCGCTCGCCGCTGCGCGGTCAGCGCCCCGACGCGCCGGGGCGTCCCCCGAAGGCGGTCACGCCCGAGGCCGCAAACATCTCGGTGAACGGATCGTCGGGCTCGGCGGGAGCCGCGCCTTCGCGGATCGTCGTGCGACGCATGTCGCGGCGGTCCTTGAGGTCGTCGAAGTCGCCCCCGCGGTGCATCGAGCACAGGTTGTCCCAGATCACCATGTCGCCCGGGCGGTAGGTGACGTTGAAGACGTACTTCGGCTGAGTGGCGAACTCGATGAGCTCGCGCAGCAGCGCCCGGCCCTCCTCCCGTGGCAGGCCGATCACGTCGCGGGCATGCGCGGCGATGTAAAGCGCCTTGCGGCCCGAGCCCCGGTGCACGTGCACGAGCGGATGGTGCGCATGGGGCCGCGCGTCGATCTCCTCCTCCGTGAGCGGAAAGCCCGCGCGGCTGCGCGACCACCACAGGGAATGCCGTGCCTCGAGACCCTCGAGCCGGTCCTTCATCCCCTGGGGGAGGTCCTCGTACGCGGTGCGGGTGTCCGCGAACCAGGTCTCCCCGCCCCGCGGCGGCGCCTCGTGGCACAGCAGCAGCGACTGCGCCGAGCGAATCTCCATGAAGGAGGAGTCGGTGTGCCAGAGCCGGTCGCCGCGCTTGTGCAGGCGGATGAGCTCGTCCTCGATGATGCGGCCCTCGGCGTCGAGGTTGCTCGCATCGAACAGCTCGCGATGCTTATGGCGGTAGGGCCGGCCCGCCATCCGCGGCGCAAGCTCGATGTGGCCGAAGAGGCGGCTGAAGGCGATGTGAGACTCATCGTCGAGGCCGGTATCGCGCCACACCGTCACGCCGTACCGGTTCTGGGCGGCGATGATGGCGGCGCCCGTCGCCTCCTCGAGCGGTCGGGTGATGTCGACGCCCGAGATCTCGGCGCCGAACCGTGGAAGGATGGGCTTGATCGTCAGACTCATGGCTCCCTCGCCGGCGCCGGGTGCACCCCAAGGCGGCGCCTGGTGGACCCGTGGCGGTGAGTCGCTCCGGCGAGACCCGTCACGGCACCCGTGCACGATACGCGCGGGCCCGCCCCGCAACTGCGAACTCCGCCCGCCGTCCGGTCGGACGGGCTCCGGGTCGGCCGATTTTACCTTAAGCTTGAGCCCCGTGGGCCCCGATCCGCTACCCGCGAGCGCCGCACGAGCATGAGGGTCTCGGACGTTGCGCCCGGGCGCGACAATAACTTCAATCTCATTCGCATTGGCGCAGCGCTCGCGGTCCTCGTGAGCCACAGCTTCCCGTTCGCGCTCGGCATCGGCGCCGACGAGCCGGGCCGCCGCTCGCTCGGCATGTCGCTCGGCTCGATCGCCGTCGATGTCTTCTTCGTGACGAGCGGGTTTCTCGTGACGGCGAGTCTCGCGAGATCCCGCACCCTGCTCGAGTTTGCAATCGCGCGCATCTTGAGGATCTTTCCCGCCCTCATCGTCGTCGTGCTCTGCACCGTCTTCGGCCTCGGCCTTTATTTCACCACCTCGAGCGCACCCGCGTACCTCGCCGACTCGCGCACTCACCAGTATCTCATCAAGTGCTCGACCCTCCTCTTCGGCGTCACGTTCGACTTGCCCGGAGTGTTCGAGCGCAACCCGTACCCGCAAGCCGTCAACGGCTCGCTGTGGACCCTCACGCCCGAGGTGCGGGTGTACGCGATCCTCGCGATGGTATGGGTCGGCGCCCGGATGGCGGCCCGGCCGGAGCGGACGTTCCGGGCCGCCGTGATCGGCTGCGCCCTCGCGGCGCTCCTCTTCGTCCTCGCCACGCACTTCGGCGCCCGGCCCCGGGAGAACGCCTTCTCCCTGCTCCTTCTCATGTTCTTCGCGGGCGCCGCCTGCTACGTGATGCGCGAGCGCATCGTCCTCTCCCGCACGATCTCCCTCGCGCTTGCCGCGGTGCTCACCGGGTGCGGGATCGCCCGCGAGCAGAGCCTGTTCTTCCTCGTGTACGTGGCGAGCCTGCCCTACCTGCTCCTCACTGCCGCGTATCTCCCCTCCGGACTCATTCGCCGGTACAACCGGGCCGGCGATTACTCCTACGGCCTGTACCTCCTCGCCGCCCCCGTGCAGCAGTCGCTTGCCGCGCTCGTTCCCGGCATCACCGTTCCGCGCATGGTCCTGCTCACGAGTCTCCTCGCCGTGTCGCTCGCGACGCTCTCGTGGCGCTGCATCGAGCGTCCCGCCCTCAGCTTCAAGGCGCGGTATCGTGCTCGAGCCCCGCGCGGGCGGACAGCGATCGCTTGATCGCTCAGCGGTCGACGAACGACATCATGCGCTCGTTGTAGCGGGGACCCGCGATGCTGCCGGGCGGCAGCGCGCGCTCGAGCCGCAGCAGCTCCTCGGCCGAGAGCGACACATCGGCGGCCGCGACGTTCTCCTCGAGGTAGCCCCGGCGCTTGGTGCCCGGAATGGGCACGACGTCCTCGCCCTGATGGAGGAGCCACGCGAGCGCGATCTGGCCCGGCGTCGCCCCCCTCTCGGCCGCGAGCTCGCGGACCGCCGCAGCGGCCCGCATGTTGGCATCGAAGTGCGCGCCTTGCAGGCGCGGGTCCGTCTGGCGGAAGTCGCCCGAGGGGTACTCCTCCGCGCGCTTGACGGTGCCCGTCAGAAATCCGCGACCGAGCGGGCAGAACGGCACGAGGCCGATCCCGAGCTCTCGCAGCAGCGGAAGGATGCGAGGCTCGAGGTTGCGCTCCCAGAGCGAGTACTCGCTCTGCAGCGCTGCGACCGGATGCACCGCGTGGGCCCGGCGGATGGTCACCTCGCCCGCCTCCGAGAGCCCGAAGTAGCGCACCTTGCCCGCTCGAACCAGGTCGCCCACCGCGCCCGCCACCTCCTCGATCGGCACGGCTCGATCCACGCGGTGCTGGTAGAGAAGATCGATGTGGTCGGTCCCGAGGCGCCTCAGGGACGCCTCCGCCACCTCGCGGATGCGGACCGGGCGGCTGTCGGTGCTCACGACCCGTCCGCCCTCGATACGAAAGCCGAACTTGGTCGCGATGACGACCTCGCCGCGCCGATCCTTCACGGCGCGCCCGAGCAGCTCCTCGTTCACGTACGGGCCGTACACCTCCGCCGTATCGAAGAAGGTGACCCCGAGCTCGATCGCTCGGTGGATCGTCGCGACCGATTCCACATCATCCGGCGTGCCGTAGGACTGGCTCATCCCCATGCACCCGAGCCCGAGGGCGGAGACCTCGAGGCCTTGCCGGCCCAACCTGCGCTTGCTCAATCCCACCCGTGCTCGCCTTGCTCGAGATCTTGATGCTTCAGTTTACGCTGACGCGCGCGGCTCGGAGAACAGCGGACGCGCGGCCGCGGGTGGCGACGACCCGCCGCTGTCGCTACCCTACGCGCATGGGAAACGCGTGGATGCAGACCGCACATCACACGACTCGTCGCGCTGCGGCGGCAGCGCCGGCGCGGGCTCTCGTGCTCACGCTGTCTCTCACGCTCACGCTGTCCCTCATGCTCGCGCTGCCGACGATGGCGCGCGCACAAGGCGCCGGGAGCGCGGCCGCGTACGCGAGCGCACGCAAGGCGTTTCAGCAGGCTTACGCTCAGGCGGCCAGCGCTCCGCCCGATGCGGCCGCCCGCGACAGCGAGACCCTGAAGAGCTATCCGCTCTATCCGTACCTGCAGGCCGCGCGCATCGAGCAGGCGCTGCTCGGCCGCGCGGACGCGCTCGCGCCCGTCGATCGGCGCGCCGCCGACTTTCTCGCGGCCCACGCCGGGATGCCGGTCGCGCGCGACCTGCGGGAAGCCTGGCTCGAGAGTCTCGCGCAGCGCTCGCAGTGGAGCGTGTTCCTGCAGGCATACCGCCAGGCGGAGGCGACCGATGCGGCGCGCTGCGAGAGCCTCACGGCCCGCATGGCGCTCGGCAAGACGGATGGGCTCGCGCGCGAGGTCGAGGCGCAGTGGCTCGCGCCGCGCAGCTTGCAGGAATGCGCGCCCGCGTTTGACTGGCTGCGGCGCAACGGCGCGCTCACGCCCGCGCTCATCGAGGAGCGCGCGCGCCTCGCGCTCGAGAGCTCGGCGCCCGATCCGGACTTCGCGCGGCAGATCATCGAGGAGCTGCCGAGCGACCGCGCCGCCCCCCTGCTCGAGTGGGTGTCGCTCCTCGAGCATCCACAGCGCGGCATCGACACGCTCATCGCCTCGCCCGGCTGGCCGGTCGAGCCCGAGGCGCTGCTCGCGGGTTGGACGCGACTCGCGCGCCAGGATCCGGCCGCGGCCGAGGAGCGCTTCGCGCGCCTGCTCGCCGCGCGCCACCTCGGGCGCGCGGCGGCGAGCCCCTATGCGCTCGCCCTCGCGCTCGCGCTTGCGTGGGAC
>JASHTK010000221.1 GCA_030040575.1 Gammaproteobacteria bacterium | reverse complement strand
TCCGCACCCCTTGGTGGGCGACGATTCGTGCTCCCGGCACAGCGCTCGCAGGCGTGCGCGGATCGATGGAGCCGTGCCCCGCGCTGTGACGGTAGTTCAGGACCGCCGCAAACGGCAGCGTTCCGGGCGAGCCGCCGATCGCACGTCGCGCGAGCTCGAGCGGCGCGAGGTCGTAGGCCAACAGCTCGGACAGTTCCTGCGTCGTGTGCGTCAAGAGCCCCGTCGCCGTTCGCCCGGCGAGCTGCAGCCGCAGCGGAAGCGTGTTGATGAAGAGGCCCACCATCGGTTGGGCTCGCGTGGCTCTTCGGTATCCCACGGTGACGACCGTCCCGAAGAGGACATCTTCGCAACCGCTCGCCCGGGCCAAGACGAGTCCCCACACCGCATGAAATAAGCGCGCCGCGTTGACGCCGGAGCGCTTCGCCTGCGCGTGGATTCGCCGGGCCAGCTCCGGAGGAACGTCGGCAAGCGCTTCGGCGATCTCACCGGCGCGACGGTCCGTGGGTGACAGGCCGAACGGCTGCGCGATCTCCTCGAGTCCCGACAGCTTGCCGGTAATGAAGGCCTCCGTCGCTTCCGGCCTGGCGCTCTCTTGAGCCCACTCCACATAACGGCGGTATTCGCCTGCGGGAGGCAGCCTCTCCTCGCCCGAGAGCAGCGCGAGAGCCTCGCGGGTGATGCACTCCCTCGAGTGATGATCGCAAATCAGGTGGTGCACCTGGAGCGACGCGTACCACTTCTCCCCGCGCGGGTGCGGCGTGATCTGAAGCCAGGCGAGCGGCGCCTGGCTCAAATCGAGTCCGCGGCGTCCTGAGGAGACGATCTCCTTCCATTGCTCGATCGGGTCGCCGTCCGGCTCGAGCGTGAGCTCCTCGACCGGTAGCTCTGCCTTGCGCTGGACGACGAGCAGCGGTTTGCGTAAGGGTTCCGAGATGACCGAGCTGCGCAGCATCTCATGACGGCCGATCACGCCCCGGAGCGCATCGATCAACCGGCCGACATCCCTGTGCGAGGCGAGCTCGAACAGGGTCGACAGAAGATTCGTGTCGCGCCGCCCGTTCCGCAGGTTCTGAAACACCATGGCTTCTTGAAGAGGCGAGAGCGGATACACCTCCTCGATATTCGCCGTGCCGCTCGGGATCAGCCGCGAGAGGGTCTCCCACTGCTGCTGGGCGAGCGCGCTCTGGGCATTCATGACGCAGCACTCATCGACACCGCCTTCGGATTTCGCAGCGCAGCGGATCGTCCATCGTCGCGGAAGGACGAGTCAACCGCGTCGTGGGCGGCGATGCCTGGTGTCTTGAAGCGCGCCGCATGCTCTGCGGCGTAGTCGGTCACGGCACGGACTCGTATGGAATCCATTGCGGACCTTCTGTTCTCGATGCGGATCAAGGGCGTGACGGTGTGGGCCGACCACGGACAGATTCTCTATGACGCACCCCCTGGCGCGCTGAGTCCGTGCGACATCGAATCGCTGCGAGCGCGGAGGGGCGAGATCGTCAGCTTTCTGGAACGAGGCGGCACATCCGTTCGGGTGCATCCGCCGCTCGCGCCGCGCGGAACGCTGGAGCCGGTGCCCCTCACGCCTCTTCAGTCTCGCTCCTTCAGGAGAATCATCGCCGTGGGCGGCAAGAGCGCGCGGATCCCGGCGGTCACGATCCGTCTCGCAGGTCCGTTGGACATCGGCGCACTCGAGCGCGCTCTGACCCATCTGGCTCGCCGCCACGAGATCCTGCGCGCGCGGATCGTCGTTAAGAGTAGCGTCCTCCTGCTCACGACGGCGCCATCGTGCGAGATTCCGATTGAGCGCTTCGATGTGAGCGACGGGACGCGTGCCGCAGGCGAAGCGCGCGCAAAGAACATGGTCCGCCAGCTCGCCACCGAGCCGGCCGATTTAGCCGCCGAGCCGCTGATCGCGGCGTATCTATTCAGGCTCGGCGAGCGCGACCATGTGCTGGTCGTCGCGATGCATCACCTCATCTTCGACATTCCCTCCGTGAACATCCTGCGCAGGGACATCGCGGCGCTGTACGCGGAAGCCGCGGATCAGTCGCCGGCCGCTCTCCCGGAGGTTCCGGTTCAGTTCGCGGATTACTCGGTGTGGCAGCAGAAGGTGCGACATGCGAGCGGCGCCGAGCTCGCGAGCTTCTGGAAAGCACGTCTTGCCGGGGCTCGAGCGGTCCGTGTTCTCGAGGAGGGAGGGGAGGGTGCATCTCGCCCCCGTGCGGCCCGGTTTCGCTTTCGATTCGGTTTGCCGCTCACGGCCGCGCTACGCAGGTTCAGCCGCGAGCAGCACACCTCGGTGATGATGAGTGTCCTCACAGCCTACGTGGCGACGCTGGCGCGATGGTGTGAGGTCGATGATCTCATCGTGCCGATCCCCACGATCGCGAGGCGGCACCCGGCGCTGCAGGACGCTGTCGGACCGTTCTCCACGGTTCTTCCCCTGCGCGTAGAGGTGCGAGGGAACGAGACCTTCCTCGATCTCCTGCGGCGGCTCGTCGCGGAGTACGAGAGCGCATACCGACACGATGACTTCGGGCAAGCATTCGCCGAGACGCCGAGTCCACCGTTCGCGGGCAATCCCTGCTTCAACTTCGTTCCCGCAATCGGTGCATCGGAGGTGAGGGGGTCTGGTGAGAATCGTGTGGAGTTCACGCCCTTCCTGATATCGCTTCCGTTCGGGGAGGAAGTCGCCGTGACACTCGAGCAGCCTCAGGTCTTCATCGTCGATACGCCGGAGGAGCTGATCGGCTCATTCGCGTACCGAGCCGATCGCGTCAGAGCGACGGCG
>JASHTK010000220.1 GCA_030040575.1 Gammaproteobacteria bacterium | reverse complement strand
GCGCCTTCGCCCGGCGCGCCATTCCTCAGTCCTTCCCGAGGCGCTCCTCGAGGTACGCGACGACCCGGTCGAGCGCGATGCGCTCCTGCCTCGCGGTATCCCGGTCGCGCACCGTCACCGTCTGGTCCTGCGCCGTCTGCCCGTCGATCGTGAAGCAGAAGGGGCAGCCCGCCTCGTCCATCCGCGCGTAGCGCTTGCCGATCGCCTGCTTCGCGTCGTGCTCGATGAGGCCGCGCCGCCAGAAGCGCCGGCGCACCGCGGTGTACAGCTTCTCGCTGATCTCGGGCAGGCCCTCCTTGTTGACGAGCGGGAAGATCGCGGCCTTGATCGGCGCGAGGCGCGGGGAGAGTAGCAGCAGCTCAGGGCTCGCGCGCGCCGCGTCCTCGGTGTACGCCTCGCAGAGCACGGCGAGCACGCCGCGGTCGAGCCCCGCGGCCGGCTCGATCACATGGGGCAGGTATTTCTCGCCCCGCCGCGCGCCGTTCGGCAGCGGCTCGCCACGCTCCGCGTCGAAGTACTCGAGAGATGTCCTCGAGTGCTTCTGATGCTGCGCAAGATCGAAGTCGGAGCGGTGCGCGACCCCCTCGAGCTCGCCGAACCCCGGGGCCGTGAACGGGAAGCGGTACTCCACATCGCTCGTGCCCGCGCCCTCACGCGCGTAATGCGCGAGCTCCTCCCGATCATGCTCGCGGAGCCTCAGGCTCTCTCCGGCAAGGCCGAGCCCCTGCCACCATCGCAGGCGCTCCTCGCGCCAGAACGCATACCACTCGCGCGCGGCGTCCGGGTGGCAGAAGAACTCCATCTCCATCTGCTCGAACTCGCGGCTGCGGAACGTGAAATTCCGCGGCGTCACCTCGTTGCGGAACGCCTTGCCGACCTGGGCGATACCGAAGGGCACCTTCACGCGCGTCGTGTCGACGACGTTCTTGAACTGCACGAAGATCCCCTGCGCGGTCTCGGGGCGGAGATACGCGACGTCATCCTCGGTCGCGGTCGCCCCGACGTAGGTCTTGAACATCAGGTTGAACGCGCGCGGCTCGGTGAGGCTGCCCGGCCGCTCGGCATCGGGTGCGACGACGCGGGTCCACTCGGCGCGCGGCACCTCAGCCAGCGCGACCGTGCGGGTCTCGCCGAAGGCTTTCTCGGCCTTCTTCCTCTGCTTTGCCTCGCTCGGGGTCCCGGGCGCAAAGGCGAAGAGCGGCCGGCCCGCCGCGTCCGCGCTCGCGGGCACGTAGACGAGCACATGGTCGTAGCGATAGCGCTGCTGGGTCTCGCGGCAGTCGATCATCGGGTCGCTGAACCCGGCGAGGTGTCCGCTCGCCTCCCACACCTTCGGGTGCTGGATGATGCTCGTATCGAGCGGCACGATCCGCACCGGCTCGCCGCTCGGCCCCGGCCGGCCGCCGCAGGGATTGAGGACCATGTCCTCCCACCAGGCATCGCGCAGGTTCTTCTTCAGCTGCGCGCCGAGCGGACCGTAGTCCCAGAATCCGTTGATGCCGCCGTAGATTTCAGAGGCTGGATAGATGAAGCCGCGGCGCTTGGCGAGCGCCATGATCCTGTCCATCGACTTGTGAGGCACGAGCGATACTCTCTCGAGAGCCGCTGAAGCGGGCGCGCTAGGCTAACCCATCGGCGCGCCGGCAGGCAGCCCCGGCTGCGGCACCTGCCCCGCATCGAGCGCCCGCGCGAGCAGGCTCTTGTCCGCCTTCAGCAGGTGCTTCGCCACGCGGTGCGAGGGCGTGTGGGGCAGGGAGTCCGCCATCACGACGTACCGGGGCACCTTCATCGCGGCGAGCCGCTCGCGGCACCATTCGATGAGCGCGCGCGGGTCGACGCCGCCCGGCTGCCGCGGCACGACGACGACGAGGATCTCCTCCTCCCCGAGCTCCGCGGGCACGCCGATCGCGGCCACTTCCGCGACACCGGGATGCTCCCCGATGATCCGGTCGAGCTCGGCACCCGCGATGTTCTCGCCGCGGCGGCGGATGATGTCCTTCTTGCGCGCGACGAAGTAGAAATACCCCTCCGCGTCGCGCCGGACCAGGTCGCCGGTGAGGAAGCCGCCGTCGCGGAACGCGGCGGCGGTCTGCTCGGGATCGTCGAGGTACTCCTTGAACATCATGGGCGTGCGCACCACGAGCTCGCCCACCTCCCCGGGCGCGAGCTCGCGCCCGTCCTCGCCGCGGACGCTGAGATCCGCGAACGCTCCCGGATAGCTCGGGTGGACCGCCGGGCGGCCGATGCTGCCCGGCTTGCGCGGACCGGCGAACGGATTGCAGCAGGCACCCGGGATCTCGGTCATGCCGTAGCCCTCGATGAGCTCCGGCACGTTGAACTCCTCGCGGAAGACGCGGTCCATCCGCTCGCTGATCGGCCCTCCGTAGAGCTTGCGGATGCGGTGAGCCGGATCGAACTCGCTGCGCGGGCGATTCATGAGGATGCCGCCGACGGCCGCGAGGAAGTTGAACTCCGTCGCCCCGGACTGCGCCGCGAGCGTCCAGAACTGCGAGGCGCTGAACCGCGGGGTGGTGATGAGCGCGCCACCCGCGGCGAGCGCCCCGCCGAGCGAGTAGAACAGGGCGTTGATGTGGAAGAAGGGCATGACCGTGAGCAGCCGCTCGGTCGGTTGCAGGTGCATGCGCGCGACGAACCCCTCGGCCGCGAGGATGTACGTGCGGTGCGTGTGCACGACGCCCTTCGGGAAGCCGGTGGTCCCGGAGGTGTAGATGACCACCGCCGCATCCTCCGGGCCGGGCGTCGCAGCCGCACCGCGCGCCTCGCTCGGCTCGCCGCCGAGCGCCCGCAGGCGCTCGATCACGCCGGCGGCGGAGGCGGCCGAGAGACCCCACTCCTCGAGCGACACGAGCGGTGCGGCGCGCTCGAGCCCGCTCGCCACCTCCCGAGCCCGCTCGATGTCCGCGGGCTGCGCGACGATCAGGGACGCACGCGAGTGTCCGAGCAGGTACTCGAGGTCGGCGCGCGTTGCCGCCGGATTGAGTGGAATGTAGAGCGCGCCGAGGCGCGCCGCGGCGAGGAAGAGCACCACGCTGAGGTCGGAGTTGAGGGCGATGAGCGCGATGCGATCCCCCCGCCCGAGGCCGCGGCGCGCGAGCGCGGCGGCGAGCCGCTCGCTCGCCTCCTGCAGCTCGCGGTACGTCCAGCGGCGCTGCTCGACCTGCAGCGCGAGCCGGTCGGGCTGCACGCGGGCGCGCGCGGCAAGGAACGAGGGGATCGTTCCCGCGTGCGCCGGGTAACGCGCGAGCACCTGCGCCGGCGTGAGCTCGGAGCCCGAATCCTCCGGCACGGCGCGCGCTCAGGCGGCCTTGCGAAGCCGGAAGTCGAACTGCGCGGTGTAGTACGGCCGGTCCATGCGCTCGCCGGTCGGCGCGCGGCCGGCCGGGCACGGCGCAAAGCGCACCACGAGCGACTCCTTCATGCCGAAGACGGCATCCGAGTCGAGATAGGGGCTGTCCGCCACGAACAGGTGCGTCGTGACGGGCTCGTAGCCGGGCGCGGAGACGATCATGTGGATGTGGCCCGGGCGGTAGGGGTGCCGGCCCATCGCCCGCAGCATCCGACCGACGGGCCCGTCGGTCGGCACCGGGTAGTAGTTCGGCCGGATCGAGCGGAACCGGTAGCGGCCCTCGGCGTCCGTGCGGATCTTGCCGCGCGCGCGCATCTCGGTCTCGCCCGGGATCTGCATGTCGTAGTTGCCCTCGCCGTCGCCCGACCAGATGTCGAGCTCGGCGCCCGCGATCGGACGGCCGTCCGTGTCGAGCACGCGGCCGGAGTAGAAGGTGGGCTCGCCCTTCACGCCCTCGGCGAGATCGCTGCCGAGCGGCCGCTCGGGCGCTCCCTCCCAGTAGTACGGACCGAGCACGGTCGCCTCCACCGACCCGCGCACTGAAGGGTGGTTGAGCGAGATCACGAGGATCGACACCCCGAGCGTATCGGAGAGGAGGATGAACTCCTGGCGCTTATCCGTGCAGGTCTGGCCCACGTCGGTGAGAAAGCGGATCGCGGCGATCCACTCCGGCTCGGTGAGCCTCACGTCGCGAACGAAATCGTGCAGGTGCGTGACGAGCGAGGTCATCACCTGCTTGAATCGCGGATCCTTGCAGTCGGCCAGCCGGTCGATGACCGCCTGCGTAATGCTCTGCTCGTCGAACTGAGGCATGGACGTTCCCCCTTCAAGCGGACGCTACGAGGTGTCGCGGGCCCGGCCGTCAGCCGACCGTGAGCCCTCCGTCGATCACGAGGGTGTGGCCGGTCACGTACGAGGCGGCATCCGAGCACAGCCACACGATCGCGGCGGCGATCTCCTCCGGTTGCGAGACCCGCCCCATCGGCACGCTCGCCGCGATCGCCTCGACATCGATGTGGCCGGCGACCATTCGATGCAGGAGTCCGGTGTCGACCGGCCCGGGCGCGACGGCGTTCACGCGGATTCCCGACCTCGCCAGCTCGAGCGCGGTGGCCTTCGTCAGTCCGACGACGCCGTGCTTGCTCGCGGTGTAGAGCGCGATGTGGGCGATGCCCGTGACGCCTGCGCTCGATGCGGTGTTCACGATGGCGCCTCCCCCGTGGGCGAGCATGTGGGGGATCTCGTACTTCAAGCCGTGCCACACGCCCTTCAGATTGACGCCGATGATCCGGTCGAAGTCCTCCTCCTGCGCGGTCTGCACCGCGCCGAAGCGGCCCTCGATGCCGGCGTTGTTCACGGCCGCATGAATGCGCCCGAAGCGGGTCTCCGCGCGCTCGATGACCGCCCGCACCTCATCCGCGCGCGTCACGTCCGCCTCGATGAACAACGCCTCGGCGCCGGTGCGGCGCGCCTGCGCCTCGACTGCTCGGCCCTCCTCGGCTCCGAGGCCCGAGATCACGACGCGCGCGCCGGCGGCGGCAAACGCGGCGACGGTCGCCCGACCGATTCCCGCCGTCGCTCCGAGCACGACCGCCGTTTTTCCGGAGAACTCGCCCGCCGTCATGATGAGGATTCAAGCGCGCAAGGCCGCGCCCATCACGACTGTAGTCGCGCGCGCCCGATGCGGCAAGCCGCGCTCCGGCACGGCCGGCGCGCCCGTGGGTGAGATCGCCGGAGGCGCCTGGCATAATCGTCTCGGTTGTGACGATCGAGGCACTGTCGATGGCCGCCCCGTTCCGCGCCGATCAAGTCGGGAGCCTGCTGCGCCCGGCCTCGCTCATCGCCGCGCGCAGCGAGCTCAGGCGCGGACGGCTCGCCTCCGAGGCGCTGCGCGCGCGCGAGGACGAGGCCATCCGCGAGGTGATCGCGCGGCAGGAATCGATCGGCCTCGGCGCGGTGACCGACGGGGAATTCCGCCGCGAGTGGTGGCACCTCGATTTCTTGAAGCAGCTCGAAGGGGTCACGCTGCGGGAGAACCCGGGCCCGAAGTTCGGCGGTACCGCCGAGCAGCCGCCCATCGCGACCGTGACGGGCAAGGTGCGCTACACCCGGCCGATCATGATCGAGGAGTTTCGGTTCCTGAGGAGCGCCACGCGCCGGGTCGCCAAGCTCACCATTCCCTCCCCCTCGATGCTGCATCTGCGCGGTGGACGCGATGCCATATCCCGCGACGTCTACCCGGATCTCGAGGAGTTCTGGGCGGACGTCGCGACGGCGTATCGGCAGGCGATCGCCGCCTTCGCCGCGGCGGGCTGCGCGTACCTGCAGCTCGACGATGTCGCCTTCGCCTATCTCGGGGATGAGCGATTCCGCGAGAGCTGCCGCGCCCATGGCGATGATCCGGCGACGCTGCCGCGCCGCTACGTCGAGACGATCAACGCGGCCCTCGAGCCGCGTCCGGCCGGTCTCGCGGTCACGCTGCATACCTGCCACGGAAACTTCCGCAGCGCGTGGGCCACGGAGGGCGGTTACGACTTTGTCGCGGAAGCGCTGTTCGAGAGCGCGATCGACGGGTTCTTCATGGAGTTCGACTCGGCGCGCTCCGGCACGTTCGAGCCGCTGCGCGTCCTGCCGCGGAACAAGAAAGTGGTGCTCGGGCTGGTGACCACCAAGGTCGGGCAGATCGAGAGCGAGGAGGAGATTCTGCGCCGCATCGATGCCGCGGCGAAGCTCGTGCCGCTCGAGAACCTCTGCCTCTCGCCGCAGTGCGGATTCTCGAGCCACGAGACCGGGAACAAGCTCTCGCACGATGAGCAGTGGCGCAAGCTCGAGCTGGTCGTCCGCGTCGCGCGGAAGGTCTGGGGCGCGGCGGCCTAGTGCGCTCGGCTCGCGGGACCCTCGCCCACCGGGCTTGCGGCGAGACGCACGGCGATCCGTCCGTGAGTCACGGGCCGGTGTTGGCGCAGGTGAGTGGTGCGCCATGCATCGAACTCCGCGAGCTTCAGGCCGTCCGGCTCGCTCCATGAAGGATTGCGCAGATAGCGCCAGAGGTACTCGCGCAGGAATCCCGCGGCCTCCACCCGATCGAGGTCCGCGAAGTAGGCCGACTCGAGCGAGCGATCACGGCGCCGCAGCTGCCGGAACAGATTCACCGCGATGAGGCGAGCCCGCAGCTCCTCCTCGAACGATGCCGCGTGCTCGCCCGGGGCGAACGGCACGTCCTCGCTCTGCGCGGCCACCAGGGCCGCGCGCGTGTAGAGGTAGGCCGTCCAGAGCGGCCGCTCGCGCGGCGGCGTCCGCGGATCCCACAGCATCTCGACGCCGATCTGCGGCGCGGAGCCCGCGCTCGGTGCGGCGGCCGAGCGCGCGATGGCCTCTCCGAGCGCGGCGAGCGCCTCGCTGCGGCTCACCGCACCGTCGTCCTCGAAGCCCGCACGCACCTCGAAGCGCATCTCGTACAGACGGCCGCCGCGCGCGGCGATCCACAGGTAGCTCGTGCCCCGATCGGGCGCGCCGCGGCGCGCGAAGACCGCCTCGCGCGCGGGAATCCCCGGGCGCGAGCCACCGGCGCCGAGCGACACCGTGCCGTCGCGAATCAGTCGGGCGCCGCCGCCACGCAACGGCTGCTGCATCCGCGCGTACTCCCGACCGAGCAGTGCCGAGGCGATGCCATCGGGGAGCCGCGCGGAGTCGAGATCGTAGACGTCGATATCGAGCCCGAGCCCGGCCGCGCGGTACGAATAGGACTCTCCCGGCCGGGAATCCGCTCGGCTGCGCTCGCCCATGTAGTCGAGGACACCGATCGACGGCGGCAGCGCGAGTCCCGCCGGCCGCGGTACGGCGTTCGGCGGTTCGGCACTCCGCGAGTCGGTCGCCCGGGCCGAGGGGCCGAAGGCGACCGCCGCCGCGGCAAGCAGCGCCGCGGCCCAGGATCTGCCGGATCGATGCCGCAACGGTGAGACCCCCTTCCCCTGGCCGCTTCCGCGGCCTCTGCCGGGACGGAGCGCGTTGCAACGGCGATGCCGCATGTGGGATTCCCTGTCCCGGCAGCGACTTACCGGCCGCTCGGCCGTGAGGCGTGGGAGAGAGTGTCAAGCCGCCCGACACCGCCTGCCGCCCCGGGCCGCTCGATGAGACCGTATACTGCGGCGCTCGGCTCGACCGACGGCCCCGATGCTCTGGCTCAAAGCGTTTCATCTCATCTTCGTCGTCACCTGGTTCGCGGGGTTGTTCTACCTGCCGCGCCTGTTCGTCTATCACGCCGCGGCCCTCGAGAGCGGCTCCGCGCAGAGCGTGCTCGCCGAGCGCTTCGCCGTGATGGAGCGGCGGCTGTTCGTGATGATGACGATCGGAGGCGTCTTGGCGATTGGCTTCGGCATCGCGATGGTCGCATCCGCGCCGGCCTATCTTGCCTTCGGGTGGCTGCACGTGAAGCTTGCGCTGGTCGCCGTGCTCCTCGCCTACCACGTGTGGTGCCAGCGGCTGATGAGCGCGCTGCGGGCGGGGCGCAGCGCGCACTCGCAGGGCTGGTACCGGGCGTTCAACGAGGTCCCGGGCGTGCTGTTGATCGCGATCGTGCTACTCGCGGTGGTGAAGCCGTTCTGAGCGTCCGCGCCCCGGCCGCCGCCGGCGCCGCCGCCGCCGCCGACCGGATCTAGAACATCCCGACGATCTTTCCGGTCTCGTCCACGTCGATTGCGTTCGCCGCCGGCACCTTGGGCAGTCCCGGCATCGTCATCACGTCGCCGCAGATCATGACGATGAACTCGGCGCCCGCGGCGAGGCGCACCTCGCGGATGTTGACGATGTGGCCCGAGGGGGCGCCGAGCAGCTTCGGATCGGTCGAGAAGGAGTACTGATTCTTTGCGACGCAGACCGGATAGTGCCCGTAGCCCGACTCCTGCAGCTGCTTGATCTGGCCGCGGACCTTCGTGTCCGCGGTGATGTCCGAGGCGTGATAGATCTTCGTCGCGATCGTCTTCATCTTCTGCCAGAGCGTCTCGCCCTCCTCGTACACGAACTTGAAGGAGTTCGGCTGCTCGGTGAGGCGCAGGACCTCCTCGGCGATCTCGACGGCGCCGGCGCCGCCCTCGGCATAGTGGCGGCCGAGGATGACCTTCGCGCCGTGGCGGCCGGCGCGATCGATCAGCAGGCGCACCTCCGCGTCGGTGTCCTCCGTTCGATGGTTGATGGCGACGACGCAGGGCAAGCCGTAGTTCTCACGAACGTTGTCGATGTGCCGCTCGAGGTTTGCGATCCCCTTCTCGAGGGCGGCCAGATTCTCCTTGCCGACCTCTGCGACCGGCACGCCCCCGTGATACTTCAGGGCGCGCACGGTCGCGACGATCACGGCGGCCGAGGGCTTCAGGCCCGCCTTGCGGCACTTGATGTCCACGAACTTCTCGCAGCCGAGATCGGCTCCGAAGCCGGCCTCCGTCACGACGTAGTCGGAGAGCTTGAGCGCCGTGCGCGTCGCCATCACCGAGTTGCAGCCGTGGGCGATGTTGGCGAACGGGCCGCCGTGGATGAACGCCGGGTTGTTCTCCAGGGTCTGCACGAGATTCGGAGCGAGCGCATCGCGCAGCAACGCCGTCATCGCGCCCTGCGCGTTGAGGTCGCGCGCGCGAATCGGCTTCTGGTCGGCCGTGTAGCCGACCACGATCTTGCCGAGCCGCTCCTTGAGGTCTGCGATGCCGCTCGCGAGGCAGAAGATCGCCATCACCTCCGAGGCGACGACGATGTCGAACCCGTCCTGGCGCGGATAGCCGTTCGCCGATCCGCCGAGCGCGACGACGATGTCGCGCAGGGCGCGGTCGTTCATGTCCACCACGCGACGCCAGGCGATGCGCCGCACGTCGAGTCCGAGCGCGTTGCCGTGGTAGATGTGATTGTCGAGGAGGGCGGCGAGCAGGTTGTTGGCGGCCGCGATCGCGGCAAAGTCGCCCGTGAAGTGCAGGTCGATGTCCTCCATCGGCACCACCTGCGAGTAGCCGCCGCCGGTCGCGCCCCCCTTCACCCCGAACACCGGCCCGAGAGCCGGCTCGCGCAGGCAGATCACGGTGCGCCTGCCGAGCCGGTTGAGCGCATCGCCGAGGCCGACGGTGGTCGTCGTCTTGCCCTCGCCCGCGGGCGTCGGGTTGATCGCCGTGACGACGATGAGCTTGCCGTCCGGGCGGTCCTTCAGCGAGTGGATGAATTCGAGCGAGAGTTTCGCCTTGTAGCGGCCGTAGGAGGCGAGGCTCTCCTCGGGAATGCCGAGGCGGTCTTTCGCGACGGCGACGATGGGCCGCATCTTGGCCTGTTGTGCGATCTCGATGTTCGTGAGAGCCATCGTGCGAGTGTTCCAGCCGATTCCCGTGCGGGGGCCTATGAATGTAGCATGGCCCCTCGTCCGTCCCTATCGCATTGGCGGATAGCAGATATTTGGAGAGTCGATATGGCCCAGGTGACCGGCGGAGAGCTGCTCGTCCGTACACTGGTCGGCGCGAGGGTCGAGGCCGTCTTCGGCCTGCACGGCGCCCACCTTGAGACGATATTCCAGGCGTGCGCCGCCCACCGCATCCCGATCGTCGATACGCGGCACGAGGTCGCGGCCGGCCATGCGGCCGAGGGCTACGCGCGCGCCTCGCGGCGGCTCGGCGTCGCGCTGGTCACGGCGGGGCCGGGGTTCACCAATTGCATCACCTCGCTCGCCAATGCCTACCTCGATCGCACGCCCGTGCTCTACATCAGCGGGTCCGCCGCGCTCAGGGACGCCGAGACCAACACGCTTCAGGCCGGCATCGATCAGGCCGCCATCGCCCGTCCCGTCACGAAGTGGTCTCACGCGATCACGGTCCCGGGGCAGATCCCGCGGCTCGTCGCGCACGCCGTCCGCGTCGCGACCTCCCCGCCGACCGGCCCCGTGCTGCTCGACATGCCGATGGACGTCCTCACGGCGACCCTCGATGAGAACACCGTGCGCATCCCGGAGACGATCACGGTCGATGCGCGCGCCGCGCCCCCGGCAGACCAGGTCAGGGCGGCCCTGCGGGTGCTCGCCGAGGCGGAGCGGCCGATCATCCTCGCGGGCGCCGGCGCGTGGCAATCCGACTGCGCCGAGGAGCTGCGCGCGTTCGCCGAGCTGAGCGCGATCCCGGTCTTCTCGGATTTTCAAGCGCACGGGCTGCTGCCGAGCGATCACGCGCTCTACGGCGGCACCTTCCACAAGCTCGCGGACTTCTCCGCGCCGGGCTCGAGGCCCGATGCGGCTCTCGCGCTCGGCGTGCGCTTCGGGCTGTTCACGCTCGGCGGCGGCGACCGCCTGGTGCCGAGCGCCGCGAAGGTGATCCACGTCGAGGTGGATCCGCGGGAGATCGGCAAGCTGCGCGATGTGAGCGTCGCGATTCCGGCAGACCCCCGCGAGATGCTGCGCGCCCTGCTCGCCGAGGCGCGCGCGCAGCGCTGGCCCGACCGCGCGGCGTGGCGCAAGTCGGTGGCGGATGCCCGAGCCGCTCGCCGCGCGCGGCTGAGCGAGGCGTCGCAGCGCTCCGCACCGCCCATCCACCCGTACCAGGCCGTCGCGAGCATCGTCGACAATATCAGCGACGACACGATCATCGTGGGCGACGGCGCCGAAGCGTACCACTGGATGAACGAGGTGATCCGGCAGAGGCGCCCCGGCAGCTATATCACGCACGGGTTTCTCGGCGCGGTCGGCTTCGGGCTCGGACTTGCGATCGGCGCCCAGACCGCGCACCCCAAGCGGCCCGTGCTCTGCCTCGCGGGCGATGGCGCGGTCGGCTTCACGATCGCGGAATTCGACACGCTCGCGCGCCATCGGCTGCCGGTGGTCGTCGTCGTGATGAACAACCGCAGCTGGGCCGCGTCCCAGCATTTTCAGGAGATGATCGGCAACCCGGTCACGGGAACGCGGCTCGCCGATGCGAGGTACGACGAGGTCGCCCGCGCGCTCGGATGCGAGGGGCGGCGCATCGTCGAGGTGGGAGATCTCGGCCCGGCCCTGCGGGAGGCCTTCGCAAGCGGCAAGCCGACCTGTCTCAACGTCGA
>JASHTK010000219.1 GCA_030040575.1 Gammaproteobacteria bacterium | reverse complement strand
AAGTATTTCTGCGTCGCGATCATAGCGCAAGTCACTGCTCCGCGATGAGTGTAAAGCGGATTTTATTTTAATATAATCAGTTGGTTGTGTGTCGCGGATGATTCGGCGCGAGTCCGGTGGGAACGAGCAGCTGACCGCGGAGAATATGTCGACTCTCGCCGCCCGCGCGGTGCACCGACATCAGATGAGCTTAGGTCGCCTGGAGCCTCGGTTCCGGCAGCGCGCGCCGATCTGCCTTGCCGCTCGGCGTCAATGGCATCTCGGGAATCCTCTCGAAATGATTCGGTACCATGTAATCGGGGAGACTTCTCTTGAGGAATGAGCGCAGCTGCGCCGGATCGGGCTCATCCTTGGAAACGACATAGGCGATGATGAGAACGACGCTCTCGGAATATCTCCTCACCACGGCGACACAGTCCACGATCCCCGGGCAGCCTCTCAGCGTGTTCTCGATCTCTCCCAGCTCGATCCGCAGGCCTCGAATCTTGACTTGATGGTCTTCCCGCCCGAGGTATTCGATGTTTCCGTCCGGCAGCCAACGTGCGACGTCCCCGGTTCGGTAGATTCGTTCGCCGGGGTTGACGGGACTATCGGTGAATCTCTCGGCCGTCATGGCAGGATTATTGAGGTAACCCCGCGCCAGTCCAACTCCCGCGATGCAGAGCTCGCCGTTCTCCCCGATACCGACTTGGCGGCCGTTCTGGATGACATAGAGCCTGATGTTGTCAATCGGGCGTCCGATCGGAACGATTTGAAAGTCGTTGTGCGCAGGGCAATCGAAGTAGCTCACGTCCACTGTCGCTTCCGTCGGACCGTACAGGTTGGTCAATCGCGCCCCCGTCCTCGTTCCCCAAACCTCGTTGAATTTCTTGACGTGGCTCGAGGCGAGCGCCTCGCCGCTCGCGAATACGCGCCGGACCGACTGAAGCCGCGCGATCGCCGCATCGCTCCTGCCGTCCAAGTAGTCCACGAAGACGCTGAGCATCGACGGTACGAAGTGCAGGACGCTCACCTCGTGCGCGGCGATTTGCCCGACGATCACGAGGGGATTTCGCTCGCCTCCGGGCGGAAGAAAGCAGAGCTTTGCGCCTTCGATGGCCCACCAGAAAAGCTCCCAGACCGACACATCGAAGTAATAGGGCGTCTTCTGGAGAATGACGTCCCGTTCGCCGAGCGGGTACATGCGTTGCATCCAATGCAGGCGGTTCACGACCGCGCGGTGCTCGATCATGACCCCTTTGGGTCGCCCGGTCGATCCGGAAGTGTAGATGACGTACGCGAGATCATCGGGCCGGTTGACGAGAGCCGGGTTCTCCTCGGGGCCGCGATACAGCGATGGGTCGTCGAGATCGATGATCGTCCCGGCGAATGCAGCTCTGCCGGCTGTCTTGCCATGAACGAGGAGCACGGCGACCCCGCCGTCCTTGAGCATGTACTGCGTTCGCTCCGGGGGATTGTCCGCTGGCAGGGGCAGATAGGCCGCTCCGGCCTTGATGATCCCGAGAATTCCGATCGCCATCGCAAACGAGCGCTCGACCATCAGCGCGACAATGTGTCCCTGGCCGACGCCTTCGGCCCGCAATCGATGCGCCAACTGATTGGCTTTCGCGTTGACCTGTGCATTGGTGAGGCGGGGAGTGCCGAATACCGTGTCGTGGTCGCAAATGACGCCGATGCGGGAGGGATGCTGCGCGAATTGAGACTCGATCAATTGGTTGAGGGTGAGAGAATCCGGAAAAGAAGCCTCCGTCCGATTGAATTCGGCGATTCGGGCGAGCTCCTCGGGAGTCGCCTCACGCGATGTGTGGGTCGTCACGCGATACCTGCTCGCGTCAGCGGCGCAGCATGGCGCGCTGTCCGAGGTAGATTTTACCGAGAAGATCCTCGTGGACCTGCGTCGTGCCTTCGATGATCTCCATGATCTTCGCGCTGCCGTAATACCGCGACGTCGGCGAGGATTCGTGACAGCCTACGGCACCCCTGACCTGCACCGCGTCGGACGCCGCACGCACGGCGGCCTGAGAGGTGAAATACTTCGCCGCGAGCGCATTCTCGAAGGCCTCCGGGGCGTGCTCGTCCTCCGTGCGGCAGGCGTTGTGGCAGAGCAAGTTCCCGGCTGCGAGATCGGTGCCCATCCGTGCGATCAAGCGGCGTATCATTCCGATGTCTCCGAGCGGGTGTCCATCCACTTTTCTCTCCGAGGCGTACACGACGGTTTCCTCGAAGCAGCCTCGCAGGAGACCGAGGGCGGAACAAGCGGTGCTGATCCTGCCGTACTGCAATCCGACGGGCATCACGTGAGACAGCGCGAAGCCTGGCTTGGCGACGATGTTCTCCGACGGCACTTCGACGTTCACGAGGCTCAACGTCGCAAGTCCGGCGGCGCGAAATCCCATGAGCTCGCGGATGGGATCGATCGTGACTCCCGGAGTGGACCTCGGAATGAGGCAGGCGAGGGGTTGCTCGTCGAGTTTCCCGAAAACGAGGAATACCCCTGCGATCTGTGCACAGGTGATCCACCGCTTCCTGCCGTTCACGACCAAGGTGCCGCTTCCCGGCCGCCGCGTGAACTCGGTCGTCAGCGCGTTGAGGTCACTGCCGGCGTCCGGCTCGGTCAGCGCGAACGCCGCAATGACTTCGCCCGACGCCAAGCGTGGAAGCCAAGTCTCTTTTTGATGGCGGGCACCCCATTTCAGCACGGCCATGGCGACCATGGCCTGAACGGTGAGCACGCTCGTCAAGGACGATGAAGAGCGGCCGAAGGCCTCGTTGAGCTGTCCGAATGTGACCACGTCCCAGGCCTGTCCGGCGTATCCGGTCGGCAGCGTGGCGCCAAGGTAACCGCGGCCGGCCATCATCGTGATGATCTCGCTCGGGAGAGCTTGCGCGCGTTCCCAGGCGGCCGCATGCGGGTCAACGTGCGACGCTACGAAGTCCCGGAACTCCGCCTGCCGCGCCTGCTGCTGCTCCGTGAGTGCGTAGCGCAAGGCGGCACGTCCGTTAGACTGGCGATGTCGCGAACTTCGCCTTCACGAAATCCGTGGCCGCTCTCAGGGAGCGGAAATTGTCGATGTTGAGATCGTCGGGCTCGATCTCGATACGGAATGTTTTCTCGATGAACGTCGTCAACTGCACGGCGAAGAGCGAGTTCACCATTCCTGTCTCGAACAGATCCTCATCGTCTGCGACGTCCGGCAGATTGATCGAGCGGAGGAGAAATCGCTTGAGGGTCTCCTTGACATCACCATCCAATTTTTGGCTCTTCAGCGACATCATTTACTCCTTCGGATATTCGTAAAAACCGCGGCCCGCCTTGCGGCCCAGGTACCCCGCGTGCACGAGCTTTCGCATCAGTGGGCAGCAGCGGTACTTCGAGTCCTGGTAGCTCTCGTAGAGCACGTCGAGGGACCGCACCACCGTATCCAAGCCGATGAGATCCGCGGTCTCCAAGGGACCCATGGTGTGGCCGAAGCACTTCTTGAAGATGGCATCGATCTGCGATGCCGTTGCGACGCGATCCTGCAGGACGAACGCCGCTTCGTTCATGAACAGGTGAGAGATGCGATTGGAGACGAAGCCGGGCAAGTCCTCGACGATGATCGCTTCTTTGTCGAGCTGAGCGAAGAGCCCAAGCAACGTCTCGATCGTGCGGTCGGAGGTATGGACGCCGCGAATCACTTCGACGGTCGGCTTCAAATGCACGGGGTTCATCAGGTGCAGGCCGACGACGTTCGCCGGACGGCGCGTCGCGCTTGCGATGCGGGTGATCGCGATGCAAGAAGTATTCGCGCCGAGGCAGATGTCCGGCGGCATCGTGAGCTCGAGCTGCCGGTAGACGGCCTCCTTGATCTGCCAGTTCTCGGTCACGTTCTCGATGACGAATTGGCACGAGCTGAGGTCGCGAATATCGGTGGTGAACTGCATGCGGCCGAGGGCCTCCTGCTTGGAAAGCCGCGGCAGTGATTTCGAGAGCATGGGCGCGAATCGTACGTTGTTGAGAATCGTCTCCCGAGCGTTCGCGAGCACCTCATCGGAAACGTCGACGACGACTGCGCGCACGCCGTGCAGCACCAGGTCGGTGACAACGCCCACTCCGATGTTGCCGGCTCCCAATACGCCGACCTCGTTGATGTGCATATTCGTTGCGTACTGAATTGTTCTTGGTTGAAGTGGCCGCTCCCAGGCCGCTCGGCGGCTGCGGCGACCAGCAGTCGCTTATTGATCAAACGATATCATACTCATGGAGCCGAACGCGTGAACGGAGTCGCAGCAGAAAATATGGAATATGTGAACGGCTCCCGGATAGGCGGTCGCGCGACGCGCCGCGTGGTAACGCCTTGAAGGGCAAGGAAGAAGACTGTCTCGGGTCACACCGGCACATCGAGGCTCGCAGGCGGAGTGCGGCTGATGAGGAAGGGACGCGCGGCGCTCGGCCGGCAGACAGGCTGGCAGGCGCGATTCGCGCGCCGAGCTCCGAGGCTGCGTGTCGGATGGGAGCGCGGGTGCTTGGCGAGGCAGGCAGGCCGCGCGGCAGCAGGCGGAGGTCTTCCGCCAGACGCGT
>JASHTK010000218.1 GCA_030040575.1 Gammaproteobacteria bacterium | reverse complement strand
GCTGAGCGCGCCCGGAACGCCTCCGGCGAGCCCGTTGCCGCGGCTCGTTTGCTCGGAGACCTGCTCGCTGCGGACGATCTGGCTGCCCGGCTGATATTGCTCGTGCGCCTCCTCCGTGACTGAATTGTCGAGGTCGGCGACCACCTGCGCCTGCACGTGCCCGGATCCGACGAGCGGGGAGAGCAGCTCCTCGATGCGCTGCGTGTAGTCGTCCTCGATGCGCTGGATGAGCTCGAAGTGCTCCTCGCGCGCCGCAGAGTCGGCGTCCTGGGGCGCGGAGAGCAGCTGCCCCTGCTGGTCGACCACTGTCACCTCGTTCGCCGTGAGGTCCGGAACGCTCGAGGCGACGAGGTTGACGATCGCCTGCACCTGCTCCTGGGAGAGCACGCGGCCGGGCTTCAACTGCACGAACACCGAGGCGCTCGCCGGCGCCTGGTCGCGCACGAACGCGGACTGCGGCGGCTCGGCGATGTGCACGCGCGCGCCATCGATCGGGCGCAGGCTCGCGATGGTGTGGGCGAGCTCGATCTCGAGCGCGTGCTGGTAGCGGGCGTTCTCGATGAACTGACTGACGCCGAAGCCGCCATCCTTCGTGAGGAGCGCGAAGCCGCCGTCGCCCTCGGGCAGGCCCTGGCCGGCGAGCTTCAGGCGCGCCTCGCTCACCCGCTCGCTCGGCACCTCGATGCCGGAGGAGTCGGGCGTCAAGCGGTAGGGGATCCCGGCCGCATCGAGCGTCTGGGTGATTTGCGCCTGATCCTCCGTCGCAAGGTTGCCGTAGAGCAGGCTGTAGCTCGGGCCGCGCGACCACAGCACGACGCTCACGCCGGCCGCCACGGCGGCGGCGATGCCGACGAGCAGCAGCAAGGGCTTCAAACCGGCCGTCCAGCGCGGATAGGGCGTGACGACGGCGTTCATGACTCGCTCTCGATCATCGGTCGCTCAACCTCACATCTGCATGTTCATGATGTCCTGGTACGCGCTCACCAGACGGTTGCGCACCTCTGTGAGCGCCCGGAACGAGACGCTCGCCTTCTCCATCTCGATCATCACCTGGGGCAGGTCCACGCCCGGCGCGCCGCGCTGGAACGCGGTCGCGAGGTCGCTCGCGTGCTGCTGGGCCTCATTCACCTGGTCGATGCTGGTGCGAAGCAGGCTCGCGAACGGGGAGGGACTGCCCGCCGCGGGCGCGCTCGGGGCCGCCTGCGGCTCGATCTGCGATGAGAGCGCGCGGATCTGCGCGAGCACTTGGTCGATCTGCAACTGGCTCATGGGGCCTCCTCCGGGCTCACGTCGAAGCCCGCCGCGCGCAGCCGCGCGAGCTTGTACCGCAGGGTGCGAGCGCTGATCCCGAGCCGCTCGGCCGCCTCGCGGCGGCTCGCGCCGGCGCGCAGCGCACCGACGATCAGGTCGCGCTCGGCCTCACCGAGGGAGTCGGCGAGCGAGCGCGGCCCGGGCTCGGGCGGCCGCTCGCGCTCGGCGGAGTCGCCCGGCAGCCCGAACTCGATGTGCTGCGGCCCGATCACCGGGCCGTTCACGAGAATGAGGGCGCGCTGCAGGAGATTGTCGAGCTCGCGCACGTTGCCGGGCCACGCATAGGTGAGCAGCAGGTGCGCGGCGTCGGCCGAGAGAGCGGGAATGCGCTCGCCAGGCCGGCAGCGCATGCCGAGGAGCTGCATCGCGATCGGCAGGATGTCGTCGCGGCGGGCCCTGAGCGGGGCGATCGCGAGCGGAAAGACGTTGAGCCGGTAGTACAGGTCCTCGCGGAAGCGTCCCGCCCCGACCTCCTCGCGCAGCCGGCGGTTGGTGGTCGCCAGCACGCGCACATCGAGCGCGAGCGCCGCCCGGCCGCCGATCCGCTCGACCTCGCGCTCCTGGAGCACGCGCAGGAGCTTTGCCTGCAGGGCAAGCGGCATCTCGGTGATCTCATCGAGCAGCAGCGTGCCGCTCTGCGCCTGCTCGAACTTGCCCGCGTGTGCGCTCGCCGCGCCGGTGAAGGCCCCGCGCTCGTACCCGAAGAGCACCGCCTCGAGCATGGTCTCGGGGATGGCCGCGCAGTTGACCGCGACGAACGGCGCGCGCGCCCGGGGGGAGTGCCGGTGGATGTAGCGCGCGAGCACCTCCTTGCCCGTGCCCGACTCGCCGATGATGAGCACGGTGCAGTCGGTCGCCGCGACGCGCCGCGACAGATCGAGCAGGCGCTGCGAGCTCGCCGCGCACGCGACGGGGTCGACCTCATCGCGCAGGCGCTCCTCGCGCGCGCGCGGCGGGGTCGCGGTCGGTGCGGGAGGGATGGACTCGGCGTCAGCGCTCATGCGTGAACCCCGTTCGCGCGGTGGACTCTCGGGGGCGGGTGCAAGAGCTGTGCCGGGCCGGGAACCGGCGGCAAACCGTGAGCGGGATCACGCGCGAGCGGCACGAACGTGCCGCCCCCCGTCAATCTTCCGTCGCCGCGCCGGGTCGCCGCATCAAAGCGGCTCGCTCATCCCGAGCTTGCGCATCTTCTCGACGAGTGTGGTGCGCCTCAAGTTGAGCAGGCGCGCGGCGTGCGCGACCGTGCCGCCCGAGCGCCCGAGCGCCTGCTCGATGAGGCGGCGCTCGATCGTCGTGAGGTGCGCGCGCAGGTCGATCCCGTTCGCGGGCAGCAGTGCCTGGTCGGCGGCCGCGGCCGGCGCGGTATCGCCGCCGTGGGCGGGCGACGGCGTGGCGGCGCCG
>JASHTK010000217.1 GCA_030040575.1 Gammaproteobacteria bacterium | reverse complement strand
CCGCCGGTCCTGCCCCTCCCTAGCGCGCCGCCGACGCGCCCGCCGCCGCCGCCGCGCCGGCCGGAGCCGATGCCCCGCACCAGCGTCGTGCCTTGGGACTTATCGCCGGGCCGTCTCGGGATGAACCGTGACCTGCTGCACAGCCGGCTCGGATCGGTGCAGGTACCGTGCTTCAGCCGGGTGCAGCCGGCGCGAGTCAACATATTCCAATGGCGAACCAGAAGGGGGATCCCCTTCACCACAACGATCCTTCGGGCGCAACCTCGATCATGGAGCGCCGGCGGATCGGGAAAGTCGTCCACGACGAGCGCGGCAACGCCCGGCTGGAGTGGGCCGACGCGCCCGCGGAATCCGAGAAAGACCGCACCTTGCTCTCCCTCGAGCAGACCCAGCCTGTCCGTCGGGCCGACGGCGGCTACAACCCCTACGCGAGCAGCGCGCGGGATCCCCGCAAACCCCCGCAGCCCGCCCCCGACTCCCCGGGCGGGAAGGCCCCCCGGCGCGACCTGCACAAGCTCTCCGAATGGATCAAGCAGATGCGCCGGCTCGAGGAGCTGAAGCGCGAGAGCGGCGAGGACTGAGCGACTCCCCGTGAGCCGCGCCGGTCAGGCGTGAGCCTCGATGTGCGCGCGCTTGTGCGCGTCGGTGAGCCGGTAGAAGCGCCGCAGCTCCGCGAGCGCCTGCCGCTCGGTGCCGGCGCTGCGCCCCTTCAGCACCCGCTCCAGGCGCCGGCAGAACCTCTCGGCGTAGACCGTCGCGCGCCGATAGATCTCGACGCGGCCCGCCGCGAGCACCGGATCGATCCGGGTGCGCGCGAACAGCAGGCGCAGCAGCTCGGCCGGAAAGCGCTCGGGCAGCTGCCGCCTGAGCAGCCAGTAGCTCGCCACGTACTTGTCGATCTCCGCTTGCAGCTCGAGCTCGAGCAGCGAGACCGTCTTGTCGTGGCCGCAGTTCCAGGCGAGGTAGACGAAGTGGCTCACGCCCTCGAGCGCCGTCCAGTAGTCCGCGACGTTGCCGTGATGCAGCGATTGCAGCGGATCGGCGCGCTGCAGGCGCTCGAGGAGGCCCGCGTCGAGGTACAGCGAGACGCCGACCTCCCCGTCCTCCCCCGCCGCGACGATCAGCTGCTCGTCCGCCGGATGCGAGCGCGCCGCGGGCGGCAGGCGGCGCCGATCGGTGACGAGGAAGTCGTACACGTCGTGAGCGATGCTCACGTCGTAGATCCCGCCGATCAGCTCCTGGATCTGCCGGAGGATCACTGGGGCGTGCGGGCGGAGGGCGCGGGGCTCACGCCGAGCCGCCTCAAGATCCGGTACGCGCGGCGGCTGCCGGTCTTCAGCCAGATCTCGTAGAGCCGCAGGACGTCCTCGTCCGTGTGCCGGCACGAGGATTCGCTCACTTCGTTGAGCGCGTCCACGAGCGGCTGGAACTTCTCCGCGAGCTCCGCGAAGACCTGCGCGAGCACGGGGCTGCGGCCGCGGCCGAGCGCCTCGGCGAGCGTCCGGTAGGCGCGCCCGCCGATCGCGATGTGGTAGTCGATGTCGATGAGCTTGCGCGCGAAGCTGTGCGCGAAGAAGCCGGCAACGAAGAGCGAGACGTCCCCCAAGCGCTGCAGTCCGCGATGGCGGTCCCCCGTCGAGCGCGCCTCGAGCGCCTCGGCGAGCATCACCACGAGCGGCTTCAGCCGCCGACCCTCCGGGGTCTGCTCGTAGAGCGCGTCCGACCGCGCGAACAGCGTGAGGAGGTTCACGACGTAGTGCTCGGTTTGATCATCGACCGCGAGGTGCTGCCGCTCGAGCACGCCGTGCAGATGGTCGCGGAAGAACTCGCGCAGGTTCGCGACGGCGACGACCCGCCGCGGCGCCTCCTCGGCCGGCGCGAGCATGCCCATCATGGATGATGCGGTCCTCATCACTTCGATAGAACGGCCTCGTCGCTCGAGAGTTCACACCCCTCGGCCCGCGGGTTCCGTGACGCAGGTAGCTCTCCGGCGACGCTGACAGGGGGTGCGCCGGCCGCCGGCGCCACGGCCGAGCTGCGAAGTGAACCGAGTCGATAGCCTCGAGCCGACCGGAGCCCGTATAGTTCGGCGGCATGTCGACTGCGTCACATCTCGAGAAGCTGAACACCGCGCAGCGCAAGGCCGTCACCCACGGCGAGACGCTCGCCGAGAAGGGCTTCAAGTCCGGCCCGCTGCTCATCGTCGCCGGGGCCGGCACCGGCAAGACCGATACGCTCGCGCACCGGGTGGCGCACCTCGTCTTGAACGGCGTCGACCCGGCGCGCATCCTGCTGCTCACCTTCACGCGGCGCGCCGCGCTCGAGATGCGCCGCCGCGCCCGCGACATCGTGAGAAAGGCGCTGAGCGAGTCGCTCGGCGGGGTGGGCCAGTCGGTCGCGCAGCGGCTCTCCTGGGCGGGCACCTTCCACTCGATGGCGAACCGGCTGCTGCGCCACTATGCCCGCCACCTGCAGCTCGACCCGCGGTTCACGGTCGTCGATCGCGGCGACTCCGCCGATCTGATGGACGCGGTGCGCGAGGAGCTCGGGCTCGCGGCGAAGGCCGAGCGCTTCCCGCGCAAGGACACCTGCCTTGCGATCTACTCGTACCGCGTGAACACTCAACGCAGCCTGAAGGATACCCTCGAGCAGCAGTTCGCCTGGTGCGCGCCGTGGGAGCCCGACCTCGCGAAGCTCTACCGCGCGTACGTCGAGCGCAAGCAGCGCGCGAGCATCCTCGACTACGACGACCTGCTCCTTTACTGGCACGCGATGATGGGGGAGCCGAAGCTCGCGCAGCACATCGGCGAGCACTTCGACCACGTGCTCGTCGATGAGTATCAGGACACCAACCGCCTGCAGGCGGAGATCCTGCACTCCTTGAAGCCGGACGGCGCCGGCCTCGCCGTCGTCGGCGACGACGCGCAGGCGATCTACTCCTTCCGGGCCGCGGCGGTCGAGAACATCCTCGGCTTCCCCGAGCGCTTCACGCCGCGCGCCGAGGTGGTCACGCTCGCGCAGAACTACCGCTCGACTCAGCCGGTCCTCGATGCGGCGAACGCCCTGATGGCCGAGGCGCCGCGCCAGCACCGCAAGCACCTGCTCTCCGCGCGCGGCGCCGGCGCGCGCCCGCGCCTCGTTACCGTGGACGACCTGCAGGTGCAGGCGGACTTCGTGTGCGGCGAGGTGCTGAGGCGACGCGAGGCGAACGTGCCCTTGCGGCGCCAGGCGGTGCTCTTCCGCAGCGCAAGCCACAGCGACACCCTGGAGGTGGAGCTCGCCAAGCGCAAGATCCCGTTCGTCAAGTACGGCGGCCTGAAGTTCCTCGAGGCCTCGCACGTGAAGGATCTGCTCTCGGTCCTGCGCTGGGCCGACAACCCCCGCAACACGCTCGCCGCCTTCCGCGTGATCCAGCTGCTGCAGGGCATGGGCCCGGCGAACGCGCGCAAGGCCATCGGGGAGCTCGAGGCGCGCCAGCACTCGCTCGAGGCGCTGAAGGACTTCGCAGCGCCGCCCCCGAGCGCCGTCGAGTGGCGCAAGCTCACCGCCCTGATGCTCGAGCTTGCCGACCCGCAGCGCCCGTGGGCGGGCCAGGTGCACCTCGTGCGCGAGTGGTACCGGCCGCACCTCGAGCGCATCTACGAGCACTTCCACACGCGCCTCGGCGACCTCGATCAGCTCGAGCTGCTCTCGAGCCAGTACCCCTCGCGCGAGCGCTTCCTCACGGAGCTCACGCTCGACCCGCCGGACGCGACGAGCGACCTGGCCGGCGCGCCGGTGGTCGATGAGGACTACCTGGTGCTCTCGACGATCCACTCCGCGAAGGGCATGGAGTGGGACACCGTCTATCTCCTCAACGTGGTGGACGGCAGCTTCCCCTCGGAGTTCGCGACCGGCAAGCCCGAGCTCATCGAGGAGGAGCGCCGCCTGCTCTACGTCGCCATGACGCGCGCACAGAACGATCTGCTGCTCGTCGCTCCCCTGAAGTTCCACCTGACGAGCCAGCCGCGCCAGTCGGACGCTCACGTCTACGGCGGCCGCAGCCGCTTCCTCACCGACAAGGTCTTGAAGGCTTTCGACTCATCGACCGTCCGCGGCCGCGAGCTCGATGACCCCGCGCTCGAGGGCGCCGAGGGCGCGACCGTCGATGTGGCCGAGCGCCTCAAATCGATGTGGTGAGCTAGGAGCGTCCGCCGGCCGGCTTCACGAATCTCAGCGTGAACCGGTCGCTCTCGCCGATGGCGGCGTACGCCTCGTGATCCTGCGCGCCGAGCCGGTACGTCGGCGGGAGCGTCCACACTCCCTGCGGGTAGTCCTTGGTGTCCCTCGGGTTGGCGTTGATCTCGGATCGCCCTGAGAGCTCGAAGCCTGCCGCCTCGATCATGCGGATCGCATAATCCTCGCCGACGTACCCGCTCTTCGCGCTCGGGTCCTGCGCGAGCCCCGGCTTGCCGCGGTGATCGACGACGCCGAGCACGCCGCCCGGCTTCAAGGCTCGGTACAGGGCCTTAAGGGCGCGCGGCGCCCAGCCCTGCGCCATCCAGTCGTGCAGGCTCCGGAACGTGACGATGAGGTCGGCCGAGCCGGGCGGCGCGACGTCGCCGCCCTCGGGCCCGAGCGTCGTCATCTCGGCCCCGCCGTAAAGATCCGGCCGCGCCGCGAGCTTCTCGCGGAACGCCTGCTGCTCGCGGGTGATGAATCGGCTCTGCGGGTCGGCCGGCGGCAAGGCGGCGAAGTACCGGCCGCGCTGCTGCACGAGCGGCGCAATGATCTCCGTGTACCAGCCCGCGCCCGGCCACACCTCGACGACGCGCATCTGCGGCCGCAGGCCGAAGAAGAGCAGCGTCTCCTTCGGATGCCGGTCCGCATCGCGCGCCCGCTCGGCCGCGGAGCGCTGGTCGCCCGCGAGGATGCGGTCGAGCTGAGCGGCGGTCGCCTGAGCCGCCGCCTCGTCCGCCTCCCCGATGTGCGCCGTGCCGGCGGCGTCCGACGCGCCGCTCGCATGCGCCGCGCCCCCGGCGGCCGGGCGCGGGGAGCGCATCGCGCTTGCCGGCGTGCTGCAGCCCGCGGCGCAGCCTGCGACGATCGTCACGAGGGCCACGATGAGCGGCGCAGGGCGTGCCTCGGGCCGGAGGCAGCGCACGGGTGAAGAAAAGCCCCGCGCGGGGCGGGGCTTTTCGGGGACCCACGGACGGGTCGAAGCGGGCGGGTTAGCGGCGGAACGGACCACTGCCCTGGCGGGGGCGCTGCGGGCGTTCCTGAGCCTCGTTGACGCGTAACGGTCGGCCGTTCATCTGATGACCGTTCAGAGCCTGGATGGCGCCCTGAGCCTCGTTTTGTGGCATGTCGACGAAACCGAAGCCGCGAGGCTTGCCGGTTTCACGGTCGTTGATGAGCTTGACCGACTCCACCTTGCCGTGACGCTCGAAGAGCGCGCGAACGTCCTGCTCGGTGGCGTTGAAGGGCAGATTGCCCACGTAGATCGTCGTCATCCAACCATCTCACTGAAATGCGGACAGCGGCGAGCCGCACGAGTCGGTCGC
>JASHTK010000216.1 GCA_030040575.1 Gammaproteobacteria bacterium | reverse complement strand
GCGGCCGTCACCTCGACGCCGGTCGCGATGCGGCGCGAGGAGAGGATCACGGCGTCCGGTCCGAGCTGCTCGCGCACCCCCTTCAGGGCCTGGCGCATGTCGGGCGCGGTGTAGCGGGTGATTTTCATGCTAGCGTCCCACCGCCGTGATCAGGCGGACTTTGCGGTTGTCCGGAATCTCGTTCCACGCGAGCACGTGCATGCTCGGCACTCCGGCGCGAATGAAGCGCGCGAGGGTCTGGCGCAGCGGCGGCGGCACGAGGAGCACGGCGGGCTCGCCGACGAGCTCCTGGCGCTGCGCTCCCTCGGCGAGGCGCTGCTGCAAGCGCTCGGCGAGCCCCGGCTCGAGGGCGCTTGCGCCCGCCGCGCCCGGGGACGAGAGGGTGGTCTGCAGGAGCCGCTCGAGCTCCGGATCGAGCGTCATGACCGGCAGCTCGCTCGCCGCTCCGGCGATGTCCTGCACGATCTGCCGGCCGAGCGCGATGCGCACGGCGGCGGTGAGCGCCGCGGGGTCCTGCGTGCGCGGCGCCTGCTCGGCGAGCGTCTCGACGATGGTGCGGATGTTGCGGATCGGCACCCGCTCGGCGAGCAGCATCTGCAGCACCTTCACGAGCACCGCCATCGGCAGCACGCGCGGCACGAGATCCTCGACCAGCTTCGGGGCCTTCTTGCCGAGATTGGCGAGTAGGTGCTGGACCTCCTCGTGGCCGAGCAGCTCGTGCGCGTGGGACTGGATGATGTGGGAGAGGTGCGTCGCGACGACCGTGCTCGCATCGACGACGGTGTAGCCGAACTGCTGCGCATGGGCGCGCTCGGCCGGCTCGATCCACACCGCCTCCATGCCGAACGCCGGATCCCGCGCCGCGATGCCCTTCAGCTGGCCGAACACCCGGCCCGGATTGATCGCGAGGTCGCGGTCGGGGTGGATGACGCTCTCCCCGAGGGGCACGCCTGCGAGCTTGATGCGGTAGGCGTTCGGGGCGAGGTCGAGGTTGTCCCGGATGTGCACGGGGGGCACGAGGAAGCCGAGCTCGTGCGAGAGCTTGCGGCGCACGCCGCGGATGCGCGCGGTGAGATCGCCGTTCTGCGCCCGGTTGACGAGCGCGACCAGGCGGTAGCCGACCTCGAGCCCGAGGACATCGACCGGCTGCACGTCGTCCCAGGAGAGCTCCCGCTGCTCCGGCGCGGGCGCGGCAGTCTTCGGGGCGGCCGCCTTGGCCGCCGCCGCGGCATCGCGCCGCTTGCGAATGGCGTACGCGCCGGCGCCGCAGAGCGTCGAGATCGTGAGAAAGGCGAAATTCGGCATGCCGGGCACGAGTCCCATCACCGCGAGCAGGCCACAGGCGATCGCGAGCGTCCGCGGGTGACCGAAGAGCTGGCGGGAGAGCTCCCCGCCCATGTCCTGCCGGCCCGACATGCGCGTGACGATGATCGCGACCGCGGTGGACAGCAGGAGGGCCGGGATCTGCGCGACGAGCCCATCGCCGATCGTGAGCAGCGTGTAGGTGTGCATCGCGTCGGTGAACGCCATGCCGTGCCCGATGACGCCGATGCCGAGGCCGCCGCAGATGTTGATGAACAGGATGAGGATCCCGGCGATCGCATCGCCGCGCACGAACTTGCTCGCACCGTCCATCGACCCGTAGAAGTCGGCCTCGGCGCGCACCTCGGCACGGCGCTGCCGGGCCTCATCCTGGTTGATGAGGCCGGTGTTGAGGTCCGCGTCGATCGCCATCTGCTTGCCGGGCATGGCATCGAGGGTGAAGCGCGCGCTCACCTCGGAGATGCGGCCGGAGCCCTTGGTCACGACGACGAAGTTGATGATCGTCAAGATGACGAAGACGACGACCCCGACCGCGAAGTTGCCTCCGATCACGAACTGCCCGAAGGACTGGATCACCCTGCCGGCCGCGCCCGTCCCGCTGTGCCCGTGCAGCAGCACGACGCGCGTCGAGGCGACGTTGAGCGCAAGCCGCAGCAGCGTCGCGAGCAGCAGGACGGTCGGAAAGACGCCGAAGTCGATCGGCCGCGCGATGTAGAAGACCGCGACCACGATCATGATCGAGAGGGCGATGTTGAAGGTGAACAGCACATCGAGGGCGATCGGCGGCAGCGGCAGCATCACCATCGCGAGGACCGCGAGGACGCCGGCGGGCACGCCGATTCCGGCGCGCACCAGGTCGCGGATCGGGGGAAGAGCGGATTTGGCGGCGGCTTCGGCCATGGCTCAGTGCCTCGTCTCGCCGACCGCGGGATCGATCTTCGGCAGCGCCGGCGGCATCGCGCCCGTGCGCCGCGCCGTGCGCAGCTGGTAGACGTAGGTGAGGACCTGCGCGACGGCGACGTAAAGCGAGGTGGGGATCTCCCCGCCGATCGCCACCGCGCGATGCAGGGCGCGCGCGAGCGGCGGCGCCTCGAAGATCGGCACCCGATGCTCGATCGCCACCTCGCGGATGCGTGCCGCCACCTCGTCGGCGCCCTTCGCGACGACGATCGGCGCGCGCATGCGCTGCTCGTCGTAGCGCAGCGCGACGGCGAGGTGCGTCGGGTTCGTGACGACGACATCCGCCTTTGGAACCTCCTGCATCATGCGCCGCTTCGCTGCCTCCTGCTGCGCCCGGCGCACCCGGCCTTTCATCTCGGGCGAGCCTTCGTTGTCCTTGAGCTCCTCGCGGATCTCCTGGCGGCTCATGAGCAGGCGCTGCCTGTAGCTCCAGAGTTGCCAGGGGACGTCCACCGCAGCGATCAGCGCAAGCGCGCCGCAGAAGGCAAGCAGAGCGTCGCCACCGAGCGCTGCGGCATGCGCGACGGCCGTGGGCAGCGGCTCGACGCCGAGCGCCATCAGATCGGAGGATCGGCCCTTCAGGAACAGCACGGCGATGAGCGCGACGAGCAGGAACTTCGCGAACGCCTTGCCGAGCTCGACGCCGCTGCGCATGGAGAAGAGGCGCCGCAGACCGTTCATCGGGGAGAGGCGCGTCACGTCGGGCACGAGCGCCTGGAGCGAGAGATTCCAGCCGCCGAGCGCGATCGGGGCGAGCAGCGCGCCGACGAGCGTCAGGGCGAGAATCGGCGCGATCGCCTCGAGCGCCTGCGCGGCGCTCGAGGCGAGGCTCGGGATGAGCGACGAGGCCTCGAGCGCCTGCTCGCGCCCGAGCGCCAGATCGGACCTCATGATGCCGTTCAGCGCGAGCGCGATGCGGCTTCCGGCGAAGTGCAGCCCCACCCCCGCGATCAGCATCACGGTCGCCGTCGTGAGCTCGGGCGAGCGCGGCACCTGGCCGTGCCGGCGCGCCTCCTCCAGGCGCTTCGGCGTCGGTTGCTCGGTGCGTTCCTGTGCCGGGCTCTCCGCCATGGCTCACGCTCCGGGCCCGAGGAGCCCGCGGACGAGGTCGAAGGCATCGCCGATCAGTCGCACGAACGTCGCCTGCAGCATCGGCAGCGTCGCGAGCACAATGATGAGCCCGAGCACCAGGGAGATCGGGAACCCCACCGCGAACAGATTGAGAGTGGGGGCGGCACGGCTCATGACGCCGAAGGCGAGGTTCACGATGGTGAGGGCCGTGACGCCCGGCAGCGCGATCGCGAGCGCGCCGCCGAAGAGCTGCGTGCCCCACTCGGCGAGCTGCCACAGGCCGTGCGCGCCGAGGCTCGAGGTGCCGACCGGCAGCGCGCGGAACCCGCTCACGAGCACCTCGATGAGCAGCAAATGGCCGTTGAGCGCGAGAAAGGTGAGCAGGACGAGCATGCCGTAGAGCTGGCCGAGCACCGGCGTCTCGGTGCCATGGACCGGATCGAGGTTGTAGGCGAACGACAGTCCCATGCTGTTGCCGAGCAGCTGGCCCCCCATCGTCACGGCGTCGAAGATGATCTGCAGCGAGAACCCGAGGGCGCCGCCGATCACGATCTGCTGCACCGTGACGAGCACGCCGCGGGCGGAGAGCGGCTCGATGCCGGCAGGCACGGGCACGAGCGGCGCGACGATGAGGGCGACGGCCGCCGCGAGCACGACCCGGACCCGGGCCGGAACGGCGGCCGCGCCGAACGCCGGCGCGACCATGAAGCAGGCGCCGATGCGCACAAAGGGCCAGAAGAGCTGGCCGAGCCAGGCGTCGAGCTGTCCGGTCGTGAGCGTGATCATGCCGGCCCCTAGTTGATGAGTCCCGGGATGCTCGCGATGAGCTCGTGCGTGTAGCCGACCAGGATCTTCAGCATCCACGGCCCCGCAACGACCAGGGCGAGGGCGACGGCGAGGAGCTTCGGGATGAACGACAGCGTCATCTCGTTGATCTGGGTCGCCGCCTGGAAGGCGCTCACGAGCAGCCCGGTGACGAGCGCGGTGAGCAGCAGCGGGGCGGCGAGCAGCAGCGTGATCTCGAGCGCGCGCTGGCCGATGGTCACGACTGTCTCGGGCGTCATGAGTAGAAGCTCGCGGCGAGCGTGCCCATCACGAGCGACCAGCCGTCGACGAGGACGAAGAGCATCAGCTTGAAGGGCAGCGAGATCAGCACCGGCGAGAGCATCATCATGCCCATCGACATCAGGACGCTCGCGACGACGAGGTCGATGATCACGAACGGAATGAAGATGAGGAAGCCGATGATGAACGCGGTCTTCAGCTCGCTCGTGACGAAGGCGGGCACGAGCACCGTGAGCGGCACGTCCTGCGGGGTCGCGTAGCCCTTGCCGCCCGAGATGCGCACGAACGTCGCGATGTCGCTCTCGCGCGTCTGCTCGAGCATGAAGGACTTGAGCGGCACGACGGCCTTCTCGAGCGCCGTGCCGGCGTCGAGGGTCCCGGCGATGTACGGCTGCACCGCCTGCTCGTTGATGCGGTCGACCACCGGCGCCATCACGAACAGCGTGAGGAACAGAGCGATCCCGAGCAGCACCTGGTTCGGGGGCGTCTGTCCGGCGCCGAGCGCCTGGCGCAGGATGCTGAGCACGATCATGATGCGGGTGAACGCCGTCATCATCAGCAGGATGGCGGGCAGCAGCGTGACCGCCGTCATGAGCAGCAGCACCTGCACCGTGAGCGAGTAGGTCTCGCCGCCTCCCGGGGCGCCGTGGACGGTGACGGCGGCAAGCCCGGGGTCGGCCGCCGCCGCGGGAGCGAGCCCCGCCGCGGGCGCGAGGAGCAGGGCGGCGAGCGCCACGTGCTGCAGCGAGCGGCGCGCTTGCGGGCTCATGACTTGCCGAGGCTCCTCATGAGAAGCGCGCGGAAGCTCGGGCGATCGGGCGTCGTGGCGCGCCCGCCCGCGATCTCCACCGGCTCGGGCAGCGCGTGCAGCATCCGCACCTCGCCGGGCGCGACGCCGAGGAGCAGCTGCGCGGCGCCGACCTTGACGAGCACCGCCCGCTCCTTCGGGCCGATGCGCACCTCGGCGAGCACGGCGAGCGCCTCGGCGCGCCCCGCGACCGCGCGGACGCGCCGCA
>JASHTK010000215.1 GCA_030040575.1 Gammaproteobacteria bacterium | reverse complement strand
CGCTCGCGCCGACGGCCGGTCCGGCCGCACAATCAGCGCTGAGGGGGAGGCCGCCTTCGGGCGGCTCGTCTCCTACGCGGCATAAAGGCGGTCCATGTGTGTACTTGATCCGAGTTGCGCCGATGCGGTCACGGCAATTGGCACAGCGATAACTGCCGTCGCGACGGTGGCACTCGCGGCGGTCGCGATATTCGCCGCCGCAACGTGGGGCAAGAATCTCCGCCAGGCTACGAAGCACGAGACCGCGGCCAATGTGCTCGAGCAGGCGCGTCTGTTTCGGTATCTGTTCTATGACGCGCGCAGTCCTTCGCATGATGCCGGCGAATTCCCGCCAGAGTACCACGCCGTTTCCAGTCGTGAGCGCACCCCGACACAGGAAGCAGAGGGCTGGGCTTTTTTGTATCGCAATCGCTGGGAGCGACTCGAGCAACAGATGGCAAAGTTGGGGCAGCTGCGTGCACGGGCTGGCGCCGTATTAGGAGAGGGTGCGGCTCAAGCGCTCGAGGAGCTCGTGCAAAAAGGTCGCGAGCTGCGCGACTTTATGCGCCATCGCGTCGAGCAGATTCGAGTCGGGGAAGCTGCTGTCAGTCAGCGGCCCGATCAGAAGTGGGTTGAGCGGGTGAAGAGCGGCGTCGATCTCAAAGACCCCGTGAAGCGTGACGACGCCTACTCAAAGGAGTTCGAGCAGAAATTCGAGCAGCTGGCGCGAGTCGTCAGGCCATTTATCTAGCCCTCGCCGGGCGGCGCTCGCGTCCGAATCGAGGCTGGAGTCGCACGCCGCTGCGTGCGACGCGGCCCGCGGCGCGCCGCTCGGAGGGTTTCACGCAGGCGAAGCTGGCCCGCATTCTGTGCGTATCGGTTCGCACCCTGCAAGGCTGGGAACAGGGACGGCGCAAGCCCTCGGGCGCAGCGCGGGCGCTCCTGATGATCGCGCGCCTGCGCCCGGATGTGCTGCGCGAGATATTCGCGGCGTGAGTCACGGCCGGCGCTCCCGTGCGAGCGCATCGAGCGGCAGCGCGCGCGTTCACGACGCGGCGGCTGGGAACGACTCCGCGGGCCGCTTTGCGCTTCGCCGAGCGATATATTGCTCGATGTCGCACGTCGCGGTCGATTCGCGCCAGAGGCCCGACTCGCCGCGCTTGCACGCGGGATCACCGCTTACGACGGTGCGCACATCGGGCGTCAGTCGAACGGATGTGCGCGCAAGCGTCTGGGGCTCGAACGCCGTCGCGGGGGAGACGCGCCGATGCGGGAGCGCTCACGGCGCCGATCAGTTCCATGGCGCTGCTCATGGAGCATGCGGCGGACCCTGTCAGTGAGCGCGCTCATGATGGTCGAGAAGATCGCTCGCTTGGCGGCCGGAAGGGTTGAGAGCGATTCGCGGTTCAGTCTCAGTGTGGCTGCGCGCAGCGTGCGAGCGAGCGCCCGGCCGCGCGCCGACAGGGCGACACTGACGGTTCGCCGCCGCTTCGGGTGGACTGCTCGGACGAGCAATCCTTGTCGGGTCAGGCGCTTCACGAGCCGGCTCACCTGCGCCTTGTCGAGGCCGCCGACCTCGCAGATGCGTTTGGATGAGGGTTTTCCGAGCGCGTGGACGATACTGATGATCTGACACTCCCCCAGGTTGACGCGCAATTCTCGCCGATAGCGTGCCGCGAGCACTCGTCGATGCAACTGTGCCAAGGCATGAAGTCGCGAGAAGATGTGAGCTCGCGGATCGTCCGATACCACGACCGACCCGAGCGGTTCCAGTCGACTTGAATCGTCCGAGTCCCCGAGCCTTGCGACAGACGCACATGCGTAAAGTAAGCCAGGCGCGCCGCCGCCGCGGCGATTCGTCAGCATGGGGGCGTCTCGTCAGTCGCGAAGCTGCGACCAATAACGAATACGCGTCCGAATGCGGGATCCCTCGGTCTCTGTTGGCGTCGGTTGCGAGGGGTTGCCGCAGCTCGGACGTATTACCTCGGATGCCGGCCGTGACCGAGTGAAGCGGGCCGCGGAGCAGAACGTGAGCGTGTACGCGCCGATCGGGCTATCCGGTGCGCACCGAGACTTCGGTGCAGCCTCGAGCGGCCGAGGCGGGGGACAGGCATGAAGCGCCGCGATAGCGAGCTGGTGCGGCAGCGCCGGTCTCAATGGCTGCGGCGGGCTCTGTTCCAGGTGCATCTCTGGGCGGGCCTTACCCTCGCTCTCTACGTTCTCGTGATCAGTCTCTCGGGCAGCGCCGTCGTCTTTCGGCACGAGATGGACCTTGCGCTCTGCCCGCAGATCATCCTGGTGAGGGCGTCTGGACCGCGGATGAGCGATGCGCGGCTCGCTGCCGCGGCGAGGCGTGCGGTCCCGCGGGGCTTCCTACCCCCCAACATCAGCGTAGCGATTCGCGGGCCACGCGTTCCGGGCGCGGCGGTGGAAGTGTGGTATGTCTCGCGGCGAGGTCGCTTCGAGCGGCTGTTCGATCCCTACACGGGCCAGGATCTGGGCGACGCCGTCGCCTGCGAGCCGGCACTCGTCTCACGCCTGGTCGAGTTTCACGACAATCTGCTCGGCGGAGAGGCGGGTCGCGCGGTGAACGGCGTGGGCGCCTTGATGGTGGTCGTGATGTGCCTCACCGGCGCGGTAATCTGGTGGCCGCGACGGTCGCGCTGGTGGCACAGGATCACGCTACACCGGCATGTCCATTGGCGGCGCTTCATCTGGGATCTGCACAGCGTGCTCGGCTTCTGGATGTTCGCGCTGATCCTGTTGTGGGCCGTCTCGGGAGTCTACTTTGCGTTTCCGAACGCGATCGCGAGCGTAGAGGACTTTCTGGTCGCGCGCGGTGCGGGCTCCCAGGGAATCGACGCGCTGATCGATGGGCTCGTGACCCTGCACTTTGGGCGCGCTTACGGGTCATGGGTCAAGGTGCTCTGGGTGTGCCTGGGACTCGTCCCCGCCGCGCTCACCGTTACTGGGGCACTGATGTGGTGGAACCGCGTGCTGCGCAGGGCAATGGGGAATTCCGGCACGATCCTCGAAGATTCCCGCATCGTGCGTTAAGCCCGATCTCCGCTCGTCGCGGGCGGCGAGAATCCTTCCACAAGGTACAGGTTGCCGGCCTCCACGTTTCAAGGCCGCGAAGGTCTATCTCGGCCCGTCAGTCCCTGTGCGAGCCGT
>JASHTK010000214.1 GCA_030040575.1 Gammaproteobacteria bacterium | reverse complement strand
GGAGCCGAACGCGAGGTTTGCCCATCCGGGCGCCGATGCTAGAATCGCGCGCCGCTTCGCCGATCGCTTCGGCCCGGCAGTCGGCTCGCGTGGGGCGGTAGCTCAGCTGGGAGAGCGTCGCGTTCGCAATGCGAAGGTCGAGGGTTCGATCCCCTTCCGCTCCACCACTCACTCCTCGCGAGGCATCGATCGGCTTCCACGGCCGTCCGACTCCGTTGGGAGAATCTTTACAGCATTCACCGGCGAGAACCGCGCGACGGCGATATGAAGACCCGACGTCGAGTTTCTGCCCAAAATAGATAGAAACTCGTCATCAACGCCCGCGTGGGGCCCTTCGAGCGGCATCCTGGGTTATCCTGCGGCAGGTATTGTAATAACCCAAGCTGATCGGTTAATATCGATGGCGAGAGTATTTGCCTCGCCCGGAACGGGGGCGGAGGCTTACGTCTTCTCGGACGATCATTGCCCGCCACACGTGCATGCGCGTCAATCGTCTGCTGGACGATGTTCAGGCGCGTCTGCGCGAGTGCCGGCGGATGTGGTGGACGATCCGACGGACCACTTGTCTGGCGAACCAGTGGGTAGTGAGCCGGACGGACGGAGCCGTTGAGGTATGTACGGCGCGGACGAAGGGGGCGCGTCAGGTCGCCGAGGCGTCGTATGAGCCCGGGAGCGGAGCGCTCGACGTGCAGTTTCATGTCGGTTCAAGTGTCAGGGTGAGGCAATGAGCGCGAACAAGCACCGGGCAAGCGATGCCGAGTATGCAGCGGCGCTCGCGGCTGGACGTGCGGACGCCGAAACGGAGGTCCGGGCGGGCTCGGTGCGCTACGTGCCCGAACGGGAAGCCATCGAGATCGTGACGACGCGGGGTGCGGGGTTTCTCATCCCAAGGAACTGGATCGGCGCACTCGATGAAGTGCCGACCGAGGAGCTCGCGGGGCTCTCAATGTGGCCCGACGGCTCGGCGATCGAGCTCGAGGCGCGTGACATTCAGGTGAGCGTGCATGGGCTCCTCACGGCGGTGCTCCCAGCCATGCTGCCGCCGCGGGCACTCGCTTCCGTTTTCGCAGCTCGCGGTGGCAGGGCAACGAGCCCCGCGAAGCGCCGCAGTGCGCGGGTGAACGGCCGTCGCGGAGGCCGGCCGCCGCTGCAGGCCGAGATCGTCGAAGTCCTCCGCGAGCGAAGGGGCGGCATGAGCGCTCGCTCGCTCGCTGATGCCATCCAACGTCGGGGTCGTTACCGCCGCCGTAATGGCACGGCGGTCACGGCGTCTCAGGTTGCAGCTCGCGTGAGTCGCTATCCGCAGCTCTTCGAGCGCCGCGGCTCGCAAGTTCGGCTGAAATCGCGATAGAGCACCGTATGGGCGGATTCGCACCGAGCGCCAGAGAGCGCGACTCCCTCTCAGAGAGGCCGAGGCGCTCCGCGTCCGCGAGTGTCAGCGGTCGCAGCTGCTGTCCACCGACATCTGTGAATGCATACTCGAGCGCCTCTGCCGATGTGACGTTGGTGGGCGGATCGCGCTTCCGCTGCCGATCCTCGCTCAGGACCATCTGAGGGACATCTGTACCACCCCACGATTTTGCATTCCTACGGACCGGAGGCTGGGCCGCTGTTGGTCGGCGTGTATGTCGCCTGCGCCACCGCCGCCGCCGCGCATGCGCTGCTCACGAAGCCCGACCCGCGCAGCGCGCTCGGGTGGATCACGCTCTGCTGGATCTTTCCGGTCGCCGGAGCCCTCCTGTACGTGCTCTTCGGCGTCAATCGCGTGCGAACGCGCGCCCGTCAGCTTCGACCCGGGCGACCGCCCCGTCCGGCCCCGCTCGACGGCGCGCTGCAGGAGGACGTGGCCGCGCAGCTGACGCGAATCGGTGATGCCGTGACGCAGCGCCCGCGGCTCGCGGGCAACAGCGTGCTGCCGCTCGAGAACGGGGAGCGGGCCTTCCCCGCGATGCTGGAGGCGATCGCGCGCGCGCGCCACTCGGTCTGGCTTGCGACCTACATCTTCGAGACCGATCCGGTGGGCCGAACGTTCATCGCGGCGCTCGCCGCCGCTGCGGCCCGAGGAGTCGAGGTGCGCGTGCTCGTCGATGGCCTCGGCGAGTGGTACAGCTGGCCGCACGCGGTGCGCCTGCTGCGGCGTGCGGGGGTACGTGCCGCACGATTCCTGCCGCCTCGTCTTGCGATGCCCGTGCTGTCCCTCAATCTGCGCAACCACCGCAAGCTTCTCATCGTCGATGGGGAGACAGGCTTCGCCGGAGGCATGAACATCGGTGGTCGCGAGGTCGGAAAGCCCAACGATCGGCGGATGGCCGACCTGCACTTTCAACTGCGCGGCCCGGTGGTCGCGCAGCTCGCGGAGAGCTTCATCGTCGATTGGTGCTTCGCCTGCGGGGAGACGCTCGCGGGCCCTTCGTGCCCGAGCATCGCGGGGGATTCGGTGTGCCGCGTGATCACGGAGGGCCCCGACGAGGACAACGACAAGCTGCTGTTCGTGATTCTCGGAGCCGTGTCGGTCGCGCGCCACCAGGTGCTGATCATGACTCCCTACTTCATCCCCCCGCCGGAGCTCATGGCGGCGCTGCAGGCCGCGGCGCTGCGGGGCGTGGAGGTCTGCCTGGTGCTGCCTGCGCGGAGCAATCTGCGCTACGTGGACTGGGCCTCACGGCGCTGGCTGCCGCCGCTCCTCGAGCGCGGCGTGCAGGTGTTTCTGCAGCCGCCGCCGTTCTCCCACACCAAGCTGATCGTGATCGACGGGGCTTACGCGCAGATCGGCTCGGCCAACATCGATCCGCGCAGCTTGCGGCTCAATTTCGAGCTCGCCGTGGAGGTGTACGATCCGGCGGTCTGCGCCGAGCTCGCAGCCTACGTCCTCGGCGCGCGTGAACACGCGGCCCGCGTCGCGGACAGCGCATCCGCCGAGGCGGGCTTGGCGAGCCGCGTGCGTGACAGCTTGTTCTGGCTGCTGTCCCCTTACCTCTGACGGCCCCCGTTACCGCAGCTGGCTGTCCTTGCTGCCCCGCCGGTTGTAGCCGCTGAACGCGACGGCCGCGCGGTCCGCCGCCTCCTGGCAGCGCAGGCACAGCCGCACGCCCGGCAGGGCGGCGCGGCGCGCTTCGGGGATCGGAGCCTCGCATTGCGCACAATGCTCGAGCGCCGATCCGTGCGGCAACCGGCTCTGCACACGTGAGACGCCGTCCTGCACCGTCGCTTCGATCTGATCCTGGACCGCCCCGTCGCCCGCCCATCCCGTTGCCATCGCTCCTACCTCCCATCGAGGCTGAAGGCCAGCAGGACGTTGCCGCCGCGCCCCAAGAACTGGCCGTAGCCCGAGTTCACAAAGAGCATCCCATCGGCCATCACCGGACCGCCGGCATCCAAGGATCCCCCGTGCGCCGACTCGGCATTGACGGCGGCCACGTGCCGAGCCGTGTCGAAGTCCCAGAGGATTCGGCCGGAGCGCGCATCGTAAGCGCGCAGGTGGCCGTCCTGCGAGCCGGCGAAGACCACGCCGCGCATGGCGCTTGCCGCCTGCGAGAGGGCGGAGCGGCAGTCCTCCGGACCCCAGGCGCAGACCGGACCGGGCGCGGGGGCCCACCAAAGGACTGCTCCGGTCGCCGCATCGATGGCACCGAGGCCGGACCGAGGCGCATCGGAGGCGTGGCTCGGCATGGAATCGGAGATCGGGACGTAGATCGTGCCGCCGATCGCCGTCATGCCCCACTCGATACCGCCGAAGACGCCGCCCGCGCCGACTCTCGTCCTCCAGAGGACTTGACCGTCGGCGGCCGGGTCCAGCCCGTAAACCATGCCCGACTTCTGGCCGGCAACCAGCACTTCGCGGCCCGAGCGGAGCGTGACGAGGATGGTGGAGGCGGCAAAATCGGCGTCGTCTCCGGCCGGCTGCGGGCACGGCCCGCGGAATGTGCAGCCGCTCGCCCAGTGGTCCCGACGCGTGAGCTGACGCGCCCAGCGAATGCGCCCCGTCGCGAGGCTGATCGCCATGATGGCATCGGTCGTCGGGGCATCGATATCGGTGTAGTCGTTTCCGGTGCCGACGTAGAGCACGCCACGCGCGGCGTCGATCGTCGGCGCATTCCACACCGACCCGCCGGCCGGGCCGTAAAGTGGAGTGGGGTCGCCCCTGCGCAGGTAAGCTCGGGGAGCACGGGCGATCGTGCGGCGCTTCCACAGGAGCCGCCCGCTTCGTGCATCGAGTGCCACGACGCTGCCGCGAAACGTGCAGCACGAGTACCCGGGCCCGGAGGCCGCGCCTTCCTCGAACGAGGAGACGGGCACCAGGAGCCGCGCGCCGATCAGCACCGGCGAGCCCGTGATGCGCGCGAACGGGTGCCGATCGACGCGGACACGCCAGACCTCGACGCCCGTATCGGCATCGACTGCATGCGCCACAGCGGCCGTATCGCCGAAGTAGGCGAGGGCCCGGTGCCCGCCGATGCCCGGCCCGATCGACAGGGCGGTGCGCACCGGGACGCCGCCATCGAGGCTCCAGAGGGTGCAGCCGCTCCGGGCATCGAGCGCGTAGAGCGCTCCGGTCGTGCTCGTCACGAACACCCGCCCGCCGACGACCGTGGGCTGCCCCCATGTCATTAAGCCCGGATAGGCAAACGCCCACTTCACCCTCAAGCGCGGCAGATCCCGTGCCGCAAGACCCGAGTGCGGCTGGAAGCGGGTGTTCGCCAAGTCCCGGCCCCATCCGTTCCACCCCTCGGCGGAGAGCCGGAACGCCGCGGCCGGCAGAGGGCAGGGATCGGGATGCAAGACAGACCCCGCCGTCGCGGCGCCTGCCGTCAGGAACGCGGCAATGGCCGATACATCGTCGTGTGACAGCCCCGCGGCCTGCGGACGCATGGCACCCGTGAGCAGCGTCATCACGATGTTGATCGGCGAGCGGTTGGCGAGCGCCTCTCGGGTCGGGATGTGCCCCTGCGCATGATCGTGGCACTGAGCACAATGCCGGGCATAGAGCGCCGCCCCATCGGGCGCCTGTGCCGCTGGACTCTGTGCGGCCGGACTCTGTGCCGCCGCGCCCCGTGCCGCGAGCCCCACAGCGCCCAGCGCGAGTGCTGCGAGTGCGAGCCTGCTCCGCATGTGCTTCCCCCTCTGGCGGCCGTGGTGACCGAGGCCGCGCCCGCCGCGCGCCACGCTCAATGCCCGCTCCTCGATCATTGTACGAACGGCCCGGCCCCATGTCTCCGGCGGCACCCAGCCGGCGCTTGACCGCGGTCCAGACCCTCTTAGAATCGACCGCCGCACCACATGCTGCCCGTGGAGCAGCGCGAAGCCCGGTTGTCCCCCCGGGGCCTGCGGAGCGCCGTGTATCCTTGGAATCTTCAATACTTCCCGGTCACCTGGCCGTTTCTCCTCGTCCTCCTCGCCCTGTTTGCAGTGGCCGTCGGGGTGGTCGCGGCAGGCGTGGTGCGGTTCGCCTCGGCGAGCATGGGAATCAGCGCCCGCGCGATGCTCACGCTGCTGCTGCTCGCGCTCCTCGGCAGTCGCATCAACATCCCCGTCGCCTACCTGCCACAGCATGTCGTCAGGGTCGCCGAGACGATCACCTTCTTCGGCGTTCCGTACGTGGTTCCCGTGCTCCGGGAATCGCCGGCGACCGTGATCGCGGTGAACGTCGGTGGCGCGGTGATCCCGACGCTGCTCTCGGCGTACCTGGTCGCGAGGAACGGGCTCTACATGCTCAGCCTCGCCGGTATCGCGATCGTCGCTGTCGTGTGCCACCTCCTCGCCCGGCCGGTGCCCGGTCTCGGCATCGCCGAGCCGGTCTTCATCCCCCCGATCGCGACAGCCGTGGTGGCCGTGCTCCTTTCGCGCCGCTACGCTGCACCGCTCGCCTACGTGAGCGGCAGCATGGGGACCCTCGTCGGCGCGGACCTGCTGAACCTCGACCGGATTCAAGGGCTCGGCGCGCCCATCGCCTCGATCGGGGGTGCGGGAACATTCGATGGCATCTTTGTGACCGGCCTGCTCGCCGTCATCTACGCGGGCGTGGGCGTGCATCTCGGCGCGGAGCGCCGCTCGGCGGGCATCGGACGGCTGTGAGCCGCGGCGGGTAGACCCTGAGGCTCGCGAGGAGGGCACTGGATCGCGGACGTCCCTCTTGTCCCCGCGGTCCGATGGGTGGTAAAACCTCGATCACTCGTTGACGAGGACAGACCCCTCGGAGAGGTTCTCCCCAAACCGAAGCCCCGCGGGCAGGCGCGAGTAGGGAGAAACGCCAGGCGCGGCGACACAGCGCGAAGCGAGCGCCGGCTGAGGGCCGGAAGCTGGATGGCACCGCCGCGTCACGTGGCTCCAGCAGGTACCGACTCGAGGTCCTTGCATGGCCACGGCAGCGATCGGACGCGTCTTCATCGAGACGCTGGGCGAGTCCGCCCCCGCGGAAGTCCTCATCAGGGGCTGGGTCTACCGGCTGCGCATCCTCGGCAAGACCGCCTTCCTCATTCTGCGCGATTGTACCGGCGAGGCCCAGTGCGTCCTCACGTCCGAGGCGCTGAAGACTCACCGCCTCAAATCCGAGGACGTGGTGGAGGTGCGCGGGACGGTCCGCACGGAGCCTCGGGCGAAAGCGGGCTTCGAGGTCGCCGTCGCGGACCTCCGCGTCCTCAATCGCGCGGCAGCGAATCTCCCGTTCCTCGCCTCGCACGGCATCGAATCCGTCGGTCTGGAGACGCTGCTGCAGTATCGCCCGCTCGCGCTCAGAACCGAGGCGGTCGGCGATATCTTCCGGGTGCAGGCGGCGCTGCTCGCGGAGTTTCGCGCAGGCCTCGGTCGGCGGCACTTCACCGAGATCGTGACCTCCAAGATCGTCGAGTCGGGAACCGAGGGCGGGACGAGTCTGTTTGCGATCGACTATTTCGATCGCGTCGCCTACCTCGCGCAGAGCCCGCAGTTCTACAAGGAGCACGGCGTGGCGGGATTCGAGCGCGTGTTCGAGACCGGTCACGTCTACCGAGCCGAGCCCCATGCCTCGAGCAGGCATCTGACGGAGTACTACTCGCTCGACCTGGAGCTCGCCTTCATCGAGGGACCGGAGGAGGTGATCGAGCTCGAGCGCGAGCTGCTCACCGAGATGTTCGAGGGCCTGAACGCGCGCCTCGGCCGGACACTGCTCAAACACCGTGCCGCGCCCCTTCCATCCCTGCTCCGCGTGCCCTGCTGGGAGTTCGGCGAGTGTCTCGAGAGGCTGCGCAAGGCGTTCGGCCGCGGGGACCTCGCCGAGGATCTCGACCCGGAGGGGGAGCGGCAGCTGTGCGAGCTCGCGCGCCAGGCGAGCGGCGTCGCGGCGGTCTTTGTCCTCGGATTCCCGCTCGCCGCGCGGCCGTTCTACACGGCGCCCCGAGGCAGCGCGGGCGCCGCAGCGAGCTTCGACCTGCTCTTCGAGGGGATCGAGATCACAACGGGCGGACAGAGACTGCATCACAGGGACGATCTCGAGTCGGCGCTGCGCGCTCGCTCGATCGATCCGAGGGGCTTCGAGCGCCATCTCGCGATGTTCGATCTCGGCATGCCGCCGCACGGGGGACTCGCGATCGGGCTCGAGCGGCTCACCTGTCAGGTGCTCGGCCTTCCGAACGTGCGCCAGGCGGTGCTTTACCCGCGCGATCGATACCGGCTCGCGCCGTAGAGCGCCGAGGGCCGCTCGCGCGGAACTTGGCTCGCCGGCCTCGGTCCACTCAGGGGGCGCGAATTTTAGGGGTTGGGCAGACTCGAGGAGCCCGCGCGACTGCCTCGATCCGTGAGCCCTGCTCGGAGGCGGCATGAGGCACAGAGCGGCGGTGGCAGTCGGGTGTTTGCTCGCCCTCGGCGCGGCGCGGGACGGAGCAGCGCACTCCGCGGGCACCCCCGCGACGTGGATCACCCGCGAGCTCGAGATCAATCTGCAAGGCCTCCCGAAGGCCTACTCGTGCGACGATCTCTGGTACAAGCTCCACGGCATCCTCTTGGCGATCGGGGCGCGAGAGTACATGGCGATCACACCGTACGA
>JASHTK010000004.1 GCA_030040575.1 Gammaproteobacteria bacterium | reverse complement strand
CGGCGGCGGCCGCGGCAGCGGCGGCGACCTCGCCGAGCGGCCCTTCCTCGCGGAGCACGCCGGCCCCGAGCGCCGCGGCGAGGTCAAGGATTTGCTCTCCGATCGCCACGCCGCCGCGAAAGCGCTCAGCGTGTCCCGCCCGGCGGAAGACTGCGAACGGCAGATTCTGGATCGGAAAGTCGCCGCCTGGCGCGTTCGCCGAGTCGACCCAGCTCGTGAGCGCCGGATCGTGCGTCTCGTTGAGGCCCACGCCCGCTCGGCCTGCACCGCTCACGGCCGCCCGGGATCGAAGCGTCTGCCGAGCCCCTGCCAGCACTCGAGATAATCGCGCTGCAGGAGCGGGCACTCGAGCGCGTATCGCGTGGGGCGAATGATGCGTCGCGTCTCGAACATGAAGGCGAGGCCGTCCGCGAGGCGCCGCGGGCGCGTGGTGTCCTCCCGCAGCGCCCGCTCGAAGGTCGCGGCGTCCGGGCCGTGACCGGTCATGCAGTTGTGAAGCGAGGCCGCGCCCGGGAGAAAGCCTTGCGCCTTCGCCTCGTAGACGCCCTCAAGCAGCCCCATGAACTCGCTCGCGACGTTGCGGTGGTACCAGGGCGGCCGGAAGGTGTGCTCCATGACGAGCCAGCGCGGCGGAAAGATCACGAAGTCGATGTCAGCGACTCCCGGCGTGTCCGTTGGAGACTGCAACACCACGCCGATCGAGGGATCGGGATGGTCGAAGCTCACGGACCCGACGCCGTTGAAGCGGCGCAGGTCATACCGGTAGGGCACGTGGTTGCCGCGCCACGCGACCACATCGAACGGCGAGCGCTCGAGCGGCGCCGACCACAGCGCGCCGCCGAACTTGGCGATGAGCTCCGAGCGCTCCTCGCGATCCTCGTACCAGGCAAGCGGCGACTCGAAATCCCGCTGGCACGCGAGCCCGTCCGAGCCGATGGGCCCGAGATCGGGCAGCCGGAATGCCGCACCGAAGCTCTCGCAGACGTAGCCGCGCGCCGGCCCGTCCGGCAGCTCCACCCGGAAGCGCACGCCGCGCGGAATCACCGTGACCTCGAGCGGCTCGATGAGCAACCGTCCGAGCTCGGTCGCAAGGAGCAGCCGGCCCTGCTGCGGCACGATGAGCAGCTCCCCGTCGGCATCGTAGAAGGCGCGAGCGGTCATCGAGCGGTTCGCCGCGTAGAGGTGGATGCCGCAGCCGCTCTGCGCGTGCGGATCGCCGTGGCCCCCGATCGTCACGAGCCCTTCGATGAAATCGGTCGGCTCATCGGGCAGGGGCAGCGGATTCCACCGCAGCGGGGCGGGCGGCGTCTCGGGGCCCGAGAAATCGCTCGTGAGCCGGCCGCCGTCGATGCGCCGGAACGGTCCGTGCACGGCCGCGGGCCGGATGCGATACAGCCACGTGCGGCGGTTCGAGGCGCGCGGCGCCGTAAACGAGGTGCCGGAGATCTGCTCGGGATACAGCCCGTACGGGCACCGCTGCGGGGAGTTCTGCGCCGGCAACGCTCCGGCGAGCGCCTCGGTCGCGAAGTGATGTCCGAAGCCGCGCTGGTAGGCGATCGGATCGCGCTCGGGCTCCGTGCCGCCCATGGGCGTCACTTCGCGCCCTTCGCCGGCGGCAGCACGCCGCGGCGCATCTGATCGAGCTCGAGCGACTCGAACAGCGCCCGGAAGTTGCCCTCGCCGAAGCCCTCGTTGCCCCGCCGCTCGATGACCTCGAAGAAGCAGGGGCCGACCACGCTTTGCGTGAAGATCTGCAGCAGCAGCCCCTCGCCCGCGCTCGGCGCGCCGTCGAGGAGCACGCGCCGCTCGCGCAGGCGCGCGAGATCCTCGCCGTGGCCTGGCACCCGAGCGTCCACGGCCTCGTAATAGCCGTCGGGAGTCTCCTGGAACCGCACGCCGCGGGCGCGCATGCGATCGACCGTCGCGCAGATGTCGCGCGTTCCGAGCGCGACGTGCTGGATCCCCTCTCCGCGGTAGTCGTGCAGGAACTCCTCGATCTGCGAGCGCTCGTCGCGGCTCTCGTTGAGCGGAATGCGGATCTTGCCGTCCGGGCTCGTCATGGCCTTCGAGAGCAGGCCCGTCGCCCGCCCCTCGATGTCGAAGTAGCGGATCTCGCGGAAGTCGAACACGCGCTCGTAGAAGTCCGCCCAGGCGGCAAGGCTCCCCCGCCGCACGTTGTGCGTGAGGTGATCGATGCACTCGAGCCCCGCGGTCCACGCCGGCTCGTGCTCCGCGGCCCCGGGGATCGGCACGAAATCCACATCGTAGATCTCGCGTGCCCCGTAGCGGTCGACGAGGTACAGGACGGATCCCCCGATGCCCTCGATCGCGGGAATGTTGAGCTCCATCGGGCCGATGCGTCCCGCGACCCTGCGCGCACCGCGCTTCACCGCGAGCCGGAGCGCCCTCGCGGCATCGCGCACCCGAAAGGCCATGGCGTTGATCGAGGGGCCGTGAGCGCCGCGGAATCGTGCGGCCTGCCCGCGCGGCTCGCGGTTCAGGATGAAATTGACGTCACCCTGCTTGTAGCGCAGCACGCTCTTCGAGCGATGTCGCGCGACCGCGGTGAAGCCCATGGCCTCGAACAGCCGCTCGAGCGAGCGCGGGTCGGGGCTCGTGAACTCGACGAACTCGAAACCGTCCGTGCCGAGCGGATTGTCGCGCGGATCCTCGCCCATGCCTCGTCCCTCGGGGTCGAGCGGCTCGCGTGCCGGGTCTGCATCGGACCACAAACAAGTTTCATTTGCAACTATCTGCAGGCGCGGCCGGCTCGCGCCGCGCTACGTCGCGAGCTCGGGCCGATCGCGAAAGTGCTCGAGCGCCTGCGGGTTGGCGAGCGCATCGAGGTTCTTGACCGGCCTGCCGTGGATCACCTCGCGCACCGCGAGCTCCGTCGGCTTGCCGGACAGGGTGCGCGGGATGTCGGGCACCGCGAGGATCTTGGCCGGGACGTGCCGCGGGGAGGCCTGCGCGCGGATGGACGAGCGGATCCTCTCGCGCAGCGCCTCATCGAGCGCGGCGCCGGACCGCAGCCGCACGAACAGCACGACGCGCACGTCGCGGCCCCACTGCTGCGCGACGGCGAGCGCCTCGAGGATCTCGGGCAGGCTCTC
>JASHTK010000021.1 GCA_030040575.1 Gammaproteobacteria bacterium | reverse complement strand
CGGGCGTGCTCGAGAAAGGTCCTGCGGAAGCCGTATTTCAGCGCGAGCGCGTGATGCCGCTTGAGCAGCTCCTGCGCTGCGGGCGATCCCGGCGCGGCACCCCGCGCCATCAGCTCCCGGTATTCCCTCGCGATCGGGAGTGACAACCGGAAGAGCTCGCGCCCCTGCTCGATGTCCTGCCGGGGGAGCCTCGCGCTGTGGGCGCGCCATTCGGTGAGCTCATCTCCCGTGAAGATCTCGCTCACGATCTCCGGCGAATCGGCCTGCCAATCGGGCACGTCGAGGCTCGTGAGGAGCGCGCCGAGCTCCTCGAGCGAGAGTCGCTCGCGATCGTTCAACTTCCCGAGTGCCGCCTCGATCAGCCGGACCACCTTGTCCGTCTCCGCCTTGCGGGAGCGCCAGATCTGCCGCTGCGCGCCGAGGATGCGAAGCAGGGAGGGGGAGCGACCCGTCAGCGTCTCCCGGATCTGCGCGAGCGTCAGTCCGAGGCGCTTCAGCGTCATGATGGCCTTCAGTCGAACGAGCTCCGCCGGACCGTAGAGTCGCCAGCCCTGCGAGGACCGCCGAGGCGCGATGAGTCCGTAGCGCTCGTAGAGGCGGAGCGCACGAACGGTGAGGCCCGTCCGACGGGCGCACTCGGAGGCGCGGAAGGTCTTCAATCGTCGCGGCTTCGCCATGCCGTCGCGAAGCGTAAGGCATGACCCAAGGTCCGGGTCAAATCGGCCGCCGCGTTCCCGGGCGCTTCGGCTGCCGGCCCTTGCGTTTGGGGGGACTCCGAGTCCGGGCGGAGCTCGCCGCGCCGCCGGAGCTCGCCGTGCCGCCCGGGCTCGCCTCGTCCCCGGACCGCGCGCCTCCGGGGCCGTGGGGCAGGAGGTCGGCGAGTGTCCGGCACCACTCGAGCTCGAAGAAATCCGACCACTGCGGCTGGGACGGGTACGTGAGGCCCCTGAACGCCGCCGACTCCTTGGTCTGGAGGTTCATGCCGAGCTCCTTCGCCGCGTCCACGATCTCCGCGCTCGAGGCGTCGATGAGCTCTGCCTCGAGCGCTTGCAAGATCCGCGCGAGCGCGACCTCGGGCGATGCGACTCTCACTCTGGCGACCACGTGAGTCCCTCCCTCAGCAGCTTGCGTCGCATGCGCTTGCGCGCCGAATCGTAATCCGTCTTGGTGAGGCCGCAGGCGGCGCGGATCTGCTCGGGAGACTGTCCGTCGCCGAGCCCGGCGATGATCTGCAGCGCCTCGGCATCGCCGTGGAACAGCCGCTCGATCCCGGCGAGCGCCTGCCGCGCGACGAGCGCGCGCACGGGATCCTGCAGGGGATCGACAGGCTCGATCTCCCGGGGCGCTCCGGGCGCCCGATCGACCCCGAGCGCTTCACGCGAGTCCGGGCGTCCTTGTGCCCTGCGCCAGTGCTCGGATTTGAGGCTGCGCATGACGCCGGCGAGGAACGCGACCACGGTGACCCCTTGCGGCTGCCGCCGCCTGCCGACGAGGACGCGCGTCAGCGCCTCCTGTAGGAGGTCCTCCCAGGTGACATCGGGCGGCAGTCCTCGGGCGTGGAGCCGCGCGATCGCCTTGAGCCGCAGCAGATCGACGGGACCGACGAGCTCGAGCGCGAGCGCCGTCTCGGTCGGTCTGAGAATGCGCGTGTCGGCGAGCGGTGGGACCCGGGCCATCTCTGGTGTTCCTCCACCGAGTATGCGCAGCCGCGGGCGCTCCGCGGACAGCGCCTGGGAAATATTCCCGCGGGGCTCATTCGAGCGGTTTCAGCAGCCGTGCGGAGCGCGGGACGAAGTACCGGTCGGGATTGAGCGAGGCGACGATGAGCGTGGCTCGCCCGACGATGTTCCGGCGCGGCACGAGCCCGATGTAGCGGGAGTCGGCGCTGTTGTCACGGTTATCGCCGAGGACGAAGTACATGCCCTTCGGTACGACGACGGGTCCGAAAGTCGAGGGAGCCGAGGAGCCGGGCAGCAGCAGGATGTCGTGCGCGGCTCCCGCGCCCGATTCCCTGAGAGCGATCGGGTGCTGCGCGCGGGTGCGCTCGAGCAGGCTCTCGAGCTCGCGGGGGTCGCCCGCCGTGTAACGGGCCGCCGTGCCGTTCACGATGAGCCGCTCGTCATCGAGCGCCACGACGTCGCCGGGAACCGCGACCACTCGCTTGACGAGCAAAGTGCCGTCGAGAGGCGAATCGAGGACGACGATGTCTCCCCGTGCCGGATCCTCGCCCCAGGTCAGGTGGAGGAGCGTGAACGGCACGCGCAGCCCGTAGACGTGCTTGTCCACGAGCAGGCGATCGCCCTCGAGGATCGTGGGATTCATCGAGCCGGTGGGCACGTACACCCAGTCTGCCCAGGCGGAGCGAAAGCCGAGCATCAACAGGACGAATGCCGCAAGACCGCGGTAATCGCGCCAGTACCGGCGAGCCTGCTGCCGGCCGCGGCCAAGAATGCGGCACACAACGCCCGCCCAGATGGCGCGAAGCACCTGTCCCCACAGCCAGGCCCTCGAGCGCCCGTCGCGAAGCTCCTCAGCCACGTCGCCGACGAGCGCCTCGCGTCGATAGCCGGGCGCAAGCCGCACGAGGAGCCACATCGCGACAGTCGGTCGCCTCAAGGTGCGCACCGGTTTTCGCACGGTCGGTCGCCCGCGCTTTGATGACGCCGCTGGTGATGCCGGTAGAGCAGGTACGGACTCGGGTCGAGCGCGAGGATGAGGAGCACCGGCCACATTCGCGCGACGCTCGCCATCACGAACAGGCTCCACCACCCGATGAGCACCACGACCCCCGGGCGCCGCGGCCACAGGACCCGGCGAGCGCTCGCGGCGAGGGCCAGGAGCACTTGCCGCCAGTACCAGCCGCTCGAACGTCCAGCACGGAATTCCTCTGCCAGATCTCCGACGAGCGCCTCGCGACGATAGCGATCCGCGAGATGCTCGAGGAGCCAGGTCGCAAGCCTCGGGGCCGGCCGGCGTTTCACGTCCCGCTCCTCTTGAGCTCGGGAAGGCCGCTCCATAGCCGCGTGAGCATCGACTGCGCCTCGCGCACCTCTCTCAGTCCGTGGGAGGTCAGCCGGAAGTAGGCCTTCGCCCGTCCGCCGCGCTCCGCCGTCGGCGCGCCGAGCGCGGACACGACGAGGCCCTTCTCCTCGAGTCGCGACAGCGCCGTGTAGACGCTGCCGAGCGCCACGTCCCTCCCGCTGCAGGCCTCGATCTCCCGGGCGATCGGAATGCCGGAGGCATTGCGGCCCGCCCGCATCACGGCGAGCAGCACCAGCAGCTCGAGGGACCCGAGATAGTCTCGCCTGCGCATTTATTTAACTTTAACGAAAGAATGGCTGCGGCACAAGCTCGGGGTCCCATGCAGCCCGGCGCGCGATGTGGTTCGGGGTGCTTCCCACGGGCTCAACCGGGGGACGATCGCATGCGCTCGAGCACCAGCTCCGCCACCGCGCGCGCCTCATCGCTCGCTCGAGATTGAAGCCCGGCGATGACGCCCAGTCGATCGGCGAGCGGGCGATTCTGGCTCATCTTCCACTTCCCCTGAATCCTCGCGAGCGGGATCTCGACCCCGACGATCCGCGCGAGCATTTGATCCCGGTACTCCTGCGGAGCGTCGGAGACCTTCCAAGGCAGGGCCTCGCCCGCCTCCTGCTGCGCCGTGAGCTGCGTCACGTGCTCGAGGAGCCAGGCGGGATCCTCGATCGCCCGCGGCCGCCCGTAGGCGTGGACGACGGCGTAGTTCCAGGTGGGCACGACCTTGCCATCGGCTTGCGTGCTCGGATACCAAGACGGCGTGACGTACGCCTGCGGGCCCTGAAAGACGACGAGCGCCTCGAGCGGCCCACCGAGCTGCCTCCACACGGGGTTCGAGCGGGCGACGTGCGCGCGCAGCGTCCCGCACGGCCCCGCGTGCGGGTCGCTGAGGAACGGCATGTGATTGGCGATGAGCTCCGTGTCGCCGAGGACGACGAAGGTGCCAAGCGGGTGCGACCTTATCAGCTGGTGCAGCACCTCGAGCCGGGCTTCCTCGAACTGCTGGGGCAGGTACATGCGTGGACCTCTTGAGCTGACGCCGGGCTGCGCCGCCGCGCGGCGGCAAGGCGGATGCAAGGCGGATGCCGGCACCGGAAATCTTACCCTCAGATCCGCACGGCAGGCGCGCGACCCGCTTAGAATCAGCACCCCCTTCAAAGCAGGTGCCCTGCCATGTCCGTCGAGCCCGTCCGTCGCGCGATGATCCTCGGCTCGATCCTGCTCGCCGCCGCCGCGGCGCCGCTCCGCGCCGACCCCGGCGGCGCGGTCGCCGATTCCGGGACGGCGACTCTTTGGGTCTACCCGCTCATCAAGGGACACGGCGGTGTGCATCCGCGGCCGGATTTGCCGGCGCGGATGACGCCGGATGCGGACTACAAGGTCATCGTCGACGTGACTCACGGCGACGCGGATCATGCGAAGGTCTCCGGCTCGCTCGAGCGGCTCGCGCGCCTTGTCAACTTGATGGCTTACGCGGGAATCCCCCGCGAGCGCGTGCACATCGCCGCCGTGATCGAGAATGAGGCGGGCGATGCGGCGCTCTCCAACGCGGCATACCGCAAGCGCTTCCGCATGGACAATCCGAATCTCGAGCTGCTGCGTGAGCTCAAGCAGTCCGGGGTCGAGCTCATGGTGTGCTCCCAGGCGCTCGCGGAGAACGGCCTGCAGGACGGCGACATCGCACCGGATGTCGAGATCACCCTCTCGGCGCTCACCGACTTCGCCGTTTACGGAGCGCGTGGCTACAGCTACTTGCAGCTCTAGCGACGCGCTGAATCCGTCGCACCGCTCAAGTTCGCAACGCAGGAGATCTCGGCCATGCAGGCACCAGAGGGAATCAACGTTCTGTTCATCGCAGGGTTTGGTCCGATCGTTGGCGACACGACTGAAAGCCGTAAGCTCTACAGCGACACACTGGGCATTGCCTTCAAGGAGGAGAGTGGCGAGTACCTTCACACCGAAGCCCTCGAAGGCGCGAAAACCTTTGCGCTGTGGCCGCTCTCTCAGGCCGCGCAGTCGTGTTTTGGCAAAGATACCTGGCCTGACAACGTGCCGGTTCCACAAGCGTGGCTGGAATTTGACGTCGACAACGTCCAAGCCGCCACCGCAACTCTTGAATCGCGAGGGT
>JASHTK010000213.1 GCA_030040575.1 Gammaproteobacteria bacterium | reverse complement strand
GTGGTTGACGCGCAGGCGCGTGCCGAAGACGTACGGAGCGGCCTTGTCGGTCACGATCGACTCGATGAACGTCTGGCACGTCGAGGTATCGAGGATGCTGCGCTGATGATCGATCTTCATCGGCTTGGTGAGGAATCCCGTGCGGATGTCGGCGGGGACCGCGTTCTCCCAGTACCCGACGCCCCGGGCGAGCGGAAGACCCGCGAGGTCGCCCTTCGTCTGCGCGGCGAGGTACAGATCGACGGCCTGCTGCAGGCCCCCTCGGGTGCACGACACCTCCGCGTGCGTGAGTGCCGGAGCGAGCCCCGCGCCGAGCGCGAGGCAGAGACTTGCGAGAGTGACGTGCTTCATCGGATGCCCCCCGTGGTGTTGTTCGGTTGCCGCTCGCGCGCTCGCCCTCGAGAGCCGCTCGCGCAGTGTAGACGAAGCCCGCGCCGACGATCGTGCCTTCTGGCGCTTGCGCCTCGATGACTGTCGTCGGACGGCGCCCGCGGCCGCTCGCGGCGGTCCGGGGGCTGTGACGGTCATCGCAAAATCCGTACTCGCGCTCGCCCGCGCCCGGACCGCGGTGGCTTTGGCGTGTTAGCGTGGCCCCGGGAGACCTCCATGTCCGACGGATTGCTCGCCGCCATCATCGCTGCCGGTGCGACGGTCTTGACCTCGTTCATGCAGCTGCGCACCTCGTTCGCGAAGGAAATCGCGGCGCGAGCTCGTCCCGCCATGACCCGCGGAGCGAGCCACGTGCTCGCGATCCTGCTCGTCGTGATGCTGGTCGGCGCGGCCGGCGGCGGCTTCGTGCTCGCCCAGTGGATGGATGAGAACGAGAGCGCGGCCCAGCAGGCCTTGGTCCGGGATCTGCGCGAGCGAATCGCCGACCTGACTCTGTACAAGAGCGACATCGAGCGCAATCGCACCGAGCTGCGCTCCGACGTGGAGGCCGACGTGTGGCGGCGAATCGGCGCCGACGGGGTCGTCGTCCTCGCAACGGCCGCCCCCTGCAGGGCGCCACTCGCCGGGGTCCGAGCCGCCGCGGCGCCGGTCCTCGCGGCACCGCTCGCGGCGGCGCACGCAGCCGAGCCGTCCTTCTCCACCGCCGCCGACTCGCCGAGTCCGGCACCGCCCGCGGGCTGCGCCGAATCCGATGCCGCACCCCTTGTGCTGTGCGCCACGATCCCGGTGGCGGCGCAGCTCGGCAACGTCGACCTGTATGTGCGCCAGTCCGACCCGGCGGGCCACTGGATCGACAGCCGCGTGGTGCCGGGTGAGGCAAGCGCGAAGGCGCGATTCGCGGCGAAGCCGGTCGAGCTCGCGGACGGTCCGGCCACCAAGCAGGTGTGCATCGGATTTGCGCAGTGGTCCGATCAGACGCGCGTCGCGCGGATGGTGGTGCACTACTCCCTGTGAGGGGCGGCGGAGCGGCGCACCGCGGCGGCTTGGCGAACGGCGCCCGCGAGCCTAGACTCGCACGCGGCCGCGGTCATGAAGTACGCCTATCTCATCTGGTCGGGCATCTGGCGCAAGCGCGTGCGCGCCGCGCTCATCCTGCTGCAGGTCACCGTCGCGTTCACTCTGTTCGGCGTCCTGCAGGGCCTCGACACCGGGATCCATCAGGCGATCGCGAAGGCGCACGCGAACCGGATGTACGTCTTGAGCCGCGTGAGTAGCGGGGATTCGCTGCCCTTCGCGCTGCTCGCGCAGATCGAGCAGGTGCCCGGGGTCCTCACCGTGAGCTACGAGAGCGGCATCGGCGGCGTCTACCAGAACCCGGACCAGCAGATCGCCGCGGACGGAGTGGACGCCGCGAGCTTCGCGCGCATCTTCTCCGAGGTCGAGATTCCTCCGGCGGCGCTCCGCGCGCTCGTCGCAACGCGCACCGGAGCGATCGTCGGGGAGCAGCTCATGCAACGCTACGGCTGGAAGATGGGCGACCGCATCCCCGTGCAGTCGCCGGTGATCCAGCGCAACGGGTCGGGCGACTGGAGCTTCGATATCGTCGGTGCCTTCAGCGAGCCCGACAACCCGGACAATGCGAACTACCTCATCGTCAACTACGCCTATCTCAACGAGGCGCGCGAGGCCAATCGCGACACGGTGAACGATTTCATCGTGCAGATCGACGATCCGACGCGGTCCGCGAGCATCGGCCACGACATCGACGCGCTCTTTGCCAACTCGCCCCATGAGACGCGCACGCAGTCCGAGTCGGAGCTCGTCTCCTCGCAGGTGCAGCGGATCGGGGACATCGGCTTTCTCGCGCACGCGGTCACCGCCGCGGCGTTCTTCGCGCTGCTGTTCGCGACGGGCACGCTCATGATGCAGACCATTCGCGAGCGCACCCCCGAGCTCGCCGTGTTGAAATCGGTCGGATTCTCCGACCGCCGCGTGATGAGCCTCATCCTCGCCGAGGCGCTGGTGTCGTGCGTCCTCGGTGCGGCGATCGGGTTGGCCATCGCGGCGATGCTGCTGCCGCAGGCGCGGCAGCTCATCGGGCTCGGCTCCCTGCCGGGCATCGTCCTTGTGGCAGGCTTCGCGTGCGCCCTCGTTCTCGCGCTCCTGAGCGGTGCGATTCCCGCGTGGCGCGGCCTCAAGCTCCAGGTCGCGACGGCGCTGTCGAGGCGTTGAGAGCCGCCGTGCGATTGCTCAGGCAAATGGTTGCGCTCACGAGCTTCGCGCTGCGCAGCATTCCCTCGCGGCTCGGCGCGTCGCTCGTGACGGTCATCGGCATCATGACGGTGGTTGCCGTGCTCGTCTCGCTGCTGTCGATGGGCGAGGGGGCTCAGCAATGGGAGACCGGGCAGTCGCGGCCGGACCGGGCAGTCGTGCTGAGCCACGGCGCGCCGACCGCCGCCACGAGCCGGCTCACACACGAGCAGATCTCGGTCCTGTCGCACGAGCCGGGCATCAAGCACGATGCGGACGGCAACCCGCTCGTGACGACGGGCTTCATGGTCGGGGTCGATGTCGTCACCAAGGCGAACGAGCGCGGCACCCTGTACCTCGTCGGCCAGACCAATCACCACGTCTACCCGGAGATTCACGTCCTCGCCGGCCACTGGCCGAGGCCCGGGCTGCACGAGCTTGCGGTGAGCAAGGTGGCGCAGCGGCTCGATCAGGGCGTCGAGATCGGCGATCACGTGCGCCTGCGCGGCTCGGACTGGACCATCGTCGGGGTGTTCGAGGACGCCAAGGGTGTGTTCGAGCAGGTCTTGTTCGGCGACGGCGAGACGGTGCTCTCCGCGTTCGGCCGGGATGCCTACCAGCAGATGACCGTCATGCTCGACTCACCCGCGGCGTTCGCGCGATTCAAGCAGGCGGTGCGCGCCGATCCCTCGCTCAAGGTCGATGTGTACACCGAGGCCGCCAATCGAGAGACCACGTTCAAGGGATTGCGGGGCTTGCTCGATTTCGTGAGCTATTTCATCGGCACGGTGATGGCGATGGGCGCCGTCTGCGCCGCGCTCTCGAGCCTCTACGCATCGGTGGACGCCCGCGGGCGGGAGATCGCGACGCTGCGCGCACTCGGATTCGGCGCCGGCCCCGTGCTCGCCTCCATTCTATTCGAGGGCATGCTGCTTGCGCTCGGGGCCGCGATCCTCGGGGCCGTCATCGCGTGGCTCGTCTTCAACGGCAAGGTCATCCGGGCCGAAGGACTGACATTCCCGCTCTACGTGAGCGCGCACCTCGTGCTCGTCAGCATCCTCTGGGCGCTGGTCATCGGCCTCGTCGGCGGCCTGCTGCCTGCGATCCGCGCGGCGCGCCTGCCTCTCGCCTACGCCATGCAGGACACGTAGCGGATGAGGATTCGAGTCCGATCAGCGGGTTGCAAGCGGCGGTCCCTCGCCCGGCCGGACAGGCTCGCTCGGACCTGACGACGGATCGGGTCTCACTCGCGCGCCGGCTCCAAACGGCTCACTGACGGGTCTGCCGCCCTGCATCCTCGTCCGCCGAGCGGTATAGTGCGGGCCTCAAACTGCGGCGAGGGAAGGCCGCAGCTCGAGTACCATCGGCTCCGGGACACGCATCGCAGAGACCAAGAACAATGAATCCGCAGCTCTCCCATCTCATTTCCAACAACGTGACGCTCACCATCGTCATCGTCGCCGTCGTGGTCTACATGGTCATGTTCCGCGGTGCGAACGTCAACAACCGCGGCGGCTGCCTGCGCACGATCGCCGTGGTGCTCCTCCTGTTCGCTCTTTTCAAGTACTTCACCGGCTCCGGCTCGCTGCTCGATCTGCTGCCGGGCAAGCCGGGCGAAGTCGGGCGGGGCGTCGAGACCGGGGCGTCGATGACCGAGTCGCAGTACACGACATGCCTGCAAAACGGGATCCACCAGATGCAGCTCCAGCAGCCGGCCCAGAGCATGTGCGCCGGAATGAGCGGCGATGATCTGTCGAATTGCCTCGGCAACGTCCTGTGCAGCCAGGGGAGCGATGCCGGCTGCAACATCAAGACCCAATGCCAGTTTCAGAATGCCGTGGGCGGCGTGCCGGGGAACACGGGCAAGGGCATCATCAAGTCAGTGCTGTGCACCTTGATCCCCGTCAGCGCCTGCGCTGCGTCTCCGGCGCTTAAGTACCCGTCGGCGGCGTCGAGCTCTTCATCGGTGCGCACCGACACGAATTACACCGACTGCTTGACTCGAATGCGAGTGGGTCTCGGGTTGACCTCGAGCGACGGCTGCGGCCAACCGCAGGGCTCCACCGCCGATATCAGCCGATACAATCAGTGCGTGGCCAACGCGATCACGGCGAAGCAGAACAGCCCGTCGCTCGCCGCTTCCTGCAACTCCGAGCCGACCAACTGAGGCCGCGGCCGCGCGGGCGGAGGCGCAAATGAGCGACCATCTCGGACTCCTCGAGAGCCGACTGCAACGTGTCGAGGATGAGCGCGCCATCGTGCAGAACATCTATACCTACTGCGTGGCGCTCGATCGACACCGTCACGAAGAGTGGCTCGATTGCTTCACGGAAGATGCGGTGCTGAGCTATGAGCCTTCGGCCAAGGTGGCCGAGCTCCGCAGAAAGGTGCGTCTCGAGGGTCGCCAGCAGCTCTCCGACTTCTTTGCGGCGACCGCAGAGCTCGTCCGCGCATCGCCGAAGCACGTGACGGTCAACTCGATCGTCAAGGTGAGCGGCGACGAGGCGACCGCCGAGAGCGTCATTGTCCTGTTCATCGACGCCGGGGGCAGTCCAGAGCTCGTCTCCACGGGTCGCTACCTGGACAGGCTCCGGCGGTGCGCCGACGGTCGATGGCGGTTCTCCGAGCGGATCGGACACATGGACACCATGAAGCCCCCGCAAGTATCGTCCTGATCGGTCCCGTGCGAGCGGCGAGAAGCCCGAAAAGCCCCATCGGAACGCTCGCCGCGAGACGGTGCGGACACGCGCGAGCATCAGTCGATCGAATCGAGGCTTCCGCGCGGTCCGTCATTCGCGCGGATTGAAAGTAGGATCTGTGGGAGATATCGTGTGGCGCCAAGCGCGCCAAGCGCGCCAAGCGCGCCAGGCGCGCCAGGCGCGCCGACGGGCCACGCGGCCAAGCCGGCCTTGCCGGCGCCGCTCGCACCCGACCGGGAGGGCTGCCATGACGACCGTCCACCACCTGCTCGAACGCAAGGGCCGCGCGATCTTCCGTATCGGTCCCGATGATCCCGTGCTCGAGGCCATTCGCTCGATGGCCGAGCATCACATCGGCGCGCTGCTCGTGATGCGCGGGCAAGAGCTCGTCGGCATCGTGTCCGAGCGAGACTATGCGCGCAAGGTGATTTTGATGGGCCGCTCCTCGAGCGACACGCCAGTCTCGCAGATCATGACGACACCGGTGACCACCGTCGGTCCGGACACGGCCGTCGATGAATGCATGCGACTGATGACCGAGCGGCGCATCCGCCATCTGCCGGTGATCGAGCGTGGCCGCGTGGCAGGCTTGGTCTCCATCGGCGATCTCGTGAAGGCCGTGATCGAGGATCAGCAGCACGCGATCGAGCAGCTGGAGAGCTACATCCACAGCTGACGGATGCTGGAGCGATGCCTCGCTGGACGCGCAGCGTCAGAGCGGCGTCGTTGGCCGTCCGCCGCCGATCACGAGTGGCTCCGATCCCAATGGGGCGGATCTCCAAAGGCACTTTGCAGCCAGGTCGTGAGCGCGCGGATCTTGGCGGACCCGCGCAGATGGTCCGGATAACCGATATAGAGCGCCGCCCCCTCCGCTTGCGCGCCAACGTCGATGACCCTCAGGGTGCGGTCTCTGAGGGGTGCTTCGAGTAGAAAGGTCGCGAGCAAGGCGATGCCGATACCCTGGATGGCCGCGTCACGCATGAGTAGACCATTGTTGAGACGCAGCGCCGTGCGCGGCTGGACCGTAGTGAATCGCCGGCCGACGCGGAACCGCCAGTCAGCAGCGCCGCGATAGCTGTAGAGGATGCCGCGGTGCTCCTTGAGGTCCTCGAGCGATGTCGGCTGGCCCCAGCGCTTGAGATAGCCGGGAGAGGCGACGAGTAGACGCGTGCTGGTCGCCAGAAGCTTCACGATGACGCGGCGTGCCTGGATGGGCCCATGGCGCACGATCGCGTCATAGCCTTCATGGAACAGGTCGACAAAGCGATCCTCGAGCTCAAGCGCCAGATCGATCCGCGGGTACCGGGCGATGAATCCAAACAACGCCGCTCCCAGGTGCAGGTATCCGAAGCTCACCGGCGCCGAGATTCGCAGCGGCCCCGCTACGGTGCCGCGGCGGTCGGCGAGCTCGGCGGCGGCGAGCTCCGCCTCGCGAACGATCCGCTTGGCGCGCTCATGAAATGCCGCGCCGTCCGAGGTGAGCGAGACGCGGCGCGTCGTGCGCTGCACCAACTTTGTTCCGAGGGAACGCTCCAACTCCTGAAGACGCTCGCTGACGACCGACTTCGATAGCCCGAGCTGACGGGCCGCGGCGGTGAACGACCCGGTCGCAGCGATCGCGATGAAGGTGGATACGCCGTCGAGGTTGAGCATTGTCCGGCTTTTCCGAAAAGTGTAGCTATTCTGCTCCAGAGCCAGTCGCGGCGCCTATAGTCGAGCCGGGTCTCGGTGTGGAGGCATTCGCCGGTCACACGGTCCTCACCGCGGAGGTTCCATGCGGAGGCGTCTCATTGCGCTTGCTCTATCGGCGCTGTTGCCGCTCGTGACTCGCGCGGCCATCGAGCCCTACCCGCCGAGCTTTCACGCCCGAATGGTGCAAACCCACGGCACCCGGCTCTACGTGCGCTTCGGCGGAAAGGGGCCGGCCGTGGTTCTGCTCCACGGCTTCGGGGACACCGGAGACATGTGGGCACCGCTCGCCGCGCGGTTGGTCAGGGATCACACGGTCATCGTGCCCGATCTGCGGGGAATGGGACGGTCGGCTCACCCCGACACCGGGTACACCAAGAAGAGTCAGGCTCTCGACATCATCGGGGTGATGGACGCGCTCAAGGTGGAGCGGGCGGCGCTCGTCACGCACGATATCGGCAACATGGTGGGTTACGCCCTCGCTGTGCAGTTTCCGGGGCGTATCACCCGCTGGGCGGCGATCGATGCCCCGCTGCCTGGAATCGGAGATTGGGACAACATTATTCGCTCTCCCCTTCTCTGGCACTTCAACTTCAGGGGACCGGACGTCGAGCGCCTGGTGCGGGGACGCGAGCGGATCTACCTCGACCGCTTCTACGACGACTTCTCGGCAGACCCAAAGCGAATCGACGAGCAAACGCGTGCGCACTACGCCGCCCTGTACGCCAAACCTCATGCGATGCACGATGCATTCGAGCAGTTCGGAGCCTTCGGCGAGGACGCCCTGGACAACCAAGCGCTGCTCGCCTCCCGAGGGAAGATCTCCATGCCGGTCCTCGCGATCGGAGGCGAGAAGTCCTTTGGCCTCACCATGGCCGATGACCTGCGGTTCGTCGCCACGAATGTCACCGCTGCGATCGTTCCGGACTCGGGTCATTGGATCATGGAGGAGAATCCTCGGGCGACGATCCGACTCGTCACGGGATTCCTCGCGCAATGAGCGCCCGAGCCCTCGGCGCCTCGTCGGTGACCCCCCACACGGGCCCCCGGCTGGCTCGGTGAGTCACGCCGACCGCGAAATGGCGACTCGGTCCTGACCATGATCCTCGGACTCTCGGTCGCCGCTTTCACGGCGGTGCACGTCACCTTGAGCCTCCTTGGCATCGCGTCCGGGGTGGCCGTGCTCATGGGCCTGATCGGCGACCGGCGGCTGGCTGCTTGGACGGCGGTCTTCCTCGCAACGACCGTTGCGACCAGCGTGACCGGGTTTCTCTTTCACTCGAGGCGCCTTGACCCGGCGCACGTCGTCGGCTTGATCTCGCTCGCGGCGTTGGCGCTCGCGATCGTCGCGCTCTATCGGATGCACCTCGCCGGCGTCTGGCGCTTGATCTACGTCGTCGATGCCGTGCTCGCGCTGTACCTCAACGTCTTCGTAGCCGTGGTGCAAGCGTTCCAGAAGATCCCCTCGCTCCATGCGCTTGCCCCAACCGGGCGGGAGCCGCCGTTCGCCGTGACCGAATTGGTGGTCTTAGCTGCTTTCGTCGGCCTCGGGGCACTCGGCGCACGGCGGTTCCATCCGCAGGTTTCCATCGATGGCAGGAGACATCCATGACGTCCTACAAGAGCTTTCGCGATCCACGGAGCGATCAGCTTCTCACGCCGCAGAACGCCGCGCTGATCATCATCGACTTCCAGCCCGTGCAGGTATCCTCGATCGCCTCTCGCGACAAGCGCGAGCTCGTGTCGAACATCACGGCCCTCGCGCGGATCGCGAAACTGTACCGGCTCCCCACCGTGCTCTCGACCGTGAATGTGAGCACGGGCAAGAACCAGCCGACGATTCATCAGATCACCGAGGTGCTCACCGACACCCGGCCCATCGATCGAACATCCATCAATGCCTGGGAAGACGAGGACTTCGTCGCCGCGGTGAAGGCGACCGGACGCAGGAAGCTCATCATGGCGGCGCTGTGGACGGAGGTCTGTCTGGTCCATCCAGCGCTCGATGCGTTGCGCGAAGGGTACGACGTCTACCCCGTCGTCGACTGCGTCGCGGGTACATCGGTCGAGGCGCATCAAGCAGGGCTCAGGCGCCTCGAGCAGGCCGGCGGGAAGCCCATCGGCTGGGTTCAGCTCATTTGCGAGCTCCAGCGGGACTGGAATCGCACTGAGACGGTGCCGGAGTTCGCGAATATCCTGTTTGCGATCGAAGGCCACTGAGACGCGGTCCTGGCTGATCGGGCGCGCTGGGCTCGATCAGGCCACTGATTTGACGGCCTTCGACGTCCGGATGGACAATGCCGTTGCCGCGATTTCCCGGTCACCGATGCTCGAGCTCTATCATCACGGCTCGTCGGCTTGCGCCGCGAAGGTCCGTTTCGCCCTGGCGGAGAAGCGGCTGCCCTGGATCGGGCACTACGTCGATATTCTCGCCGGCGAGCAGTTCCAGCCGGGATTCCTCGCGATCAATCCAAAGGCCGTCGTGCCCGTCCTCGTTCACGACGGTGAGATCATTCGCGAATCGACCGTGATCTGTGAATACCTCGAGGAGGCGTTTCGCGAGCACCCGATCTACCCGTCCTCGCCGCTCGAGCGTGCGCGCGTGCGCATCTGGACCAAAGCGGTGGACGAGGAGCTGCATCCGGCTTGCTCGGCGATCACTTACGTGGTGTCGCACCGCCATACGATTGTTCGCAGCGGCGTCCGCAGCTTCGAGCAATTCCTCAGCAACGGGGCTGGCGAAGGCACCGCGGCCCGAGCGCTAAAATGGCAGTACATCGAGCACGGTCTCGCCGCGCCGGGTGTCGCGGAGAAAATCCGACTGTATGAGGCCTACCTGCGCAAGATGCAGGACACCCTCGCGAGACAGGAATGGCTCGCGGGCCGCGACTTCTCGATGGCAGACATTGCCATGAGTCCTTACGTCAACCGGCTCGCGGCTCTCGCGATGGAGGGGTTGTGGACCGGGGGGCGGCTGCCCGCAGTCGCGCGCTGGTTCGAGCGGATACGAGAGCGCCCGAGCTTCAGCTCCGCTTTCCTCGAGTGGATGCCGAAGCCGCTCGCCGAGGAGATGCGCGCCAACGGCGAGTGCTCGTGGCCGGACATCAAGTCGCTTCTCGGCGTTTGAACTGCGGGCGAGCTCGTTCGTGATCCGGTACGCGAGGGTGGACGACGCCGCGGCCGGCGGGATGCTCGGATGGGCCGCGCTCAGTGCGACATGCCCGGCATGTTGTTCAATTCGTGCGTGCCGCTCATGTCGCCGTGCGCCGCCGCGGCGCCGTTCGGCTCACGCAGCTCAAATTCGACCGTCCTCGAATCGCCCCCGGCGAACTTGAGCGTGATCTGAACATGCGCGCCCGGGGCCAGCGTCTGCTGCGGTTGCATCAGCATGAGGTGATAGCCCGCGGCGGCGAAGCTCAGCGTCGAATGGCCGGGGATCGTGATCTTGTCGACCATCGACATATGGCTCATGCCGTTGATCTGCAAGGATCGATGCAAGGCGATCTCGCCATAGGCCGCGCTGCTCGCGCCGATCAGCACGAGCGTCTGCGCGCTGTGGTTGACCAGCGTGACGTAGCCGCCCTCCGGCAGCCCGGACGGCAGCCAGCGAATCCAGGCGTCCTGCACCGCAAGCCCGCCGGCGAGGCCCGGAGGAGCGGACGACTGCGCGGATGCGGTCGTCACCGCGATCAGCGGCAGTGTGCCAAATGCGAGCGCGCAGAGGATCGACAGCCACGAGTCGCCACGGCGGGTCCGCGGGCGAAGCCGGAATGGACTCATGATGAACTCCCGCGCGATCGGGTATTGCAAGTATACTGGCGCTCAGCGCCGTTGTCGCTCAGGCACCGTTACAGCTGAGGCGCGCCCACACTTGGAAATCATCGAGGACGGCAAGCGCGCCTCGACGTGAGCTGCAGGGTGATGTGGCCTCACGCGCCCGGCGACCGATCAGCTGATCGGCACTGTCAAACCAAATCGTTGGGAGAGTGTACCTATGCGCCGCAGAGACTTTGCAAAATCGGCTTTCTTGGGCGCCGCCGCCCTCGCTTTGACTGTCCCCCCCGCCAGTCGGGCGCAGAGCAGCGACGGATCGAATCAGAATGTGCTCTTCTCGGAGGATGACCCTGGGCACTGGGGCGCGCAGGTCGCCGCGAAGCATGTGCCACAAGTCACGCTCAACGCCGGGACCGTGTCGATCAGAACGCCTCACCCGCAGAGTGCAGCGCACTATATCGTGAGCCACACGGTCGTCCTGGCGGGCGGCAAGTTCATGAGCCGCACGACGTTCTCGTACAAGGACGCGCCGGTCTCCGAGCACAAGCTGCCAGACGGCTACACGGGTCCCGTGACGGTCACCAGCACCTGTAATCGGCACGACATTTGGACGAAGACCGTCACGGCCTGAGGGCCATCGCGCCGCGTGTCCTCGCAGGCGTAGTCGATAGATCGCGGCGCGCCCTTGGCGCGCGCCGGCGATGATGCGTCGAGACTTGACGACGACTGCCGATGCGGGACTGTTGCAGGCCGTCGCCGCGCCCCCTCCCGGCGCGGCGGCGAGCTCTGACCTGTGCACGGTCAGCGAGGTGCCCCTCAACGGGCCACCCGCGGACTATGCGTTGCGGGTCGCACCGATCGCGCTCGAGATTACCCGCGGGCGCTTCATCAGCACGATCGGCTACAACGATGCCTCACCCGGTCCGGTGCTGCGCTTGCGGGAGGGTCGACCGTTCACGGTCGATGTGATCAACGACTCGGATGGCCCCGAGCTCGTTCACTGGCACGGGATGCTTCTGCCACCGAATGTGGATGGTGCGGAGGAGGAAGGCACGATACCCGTGCCGCCACACGCACGACGTCGCTATCGCCTTGTGATCAGGCCATCGGGCACGCGCTGGTACCATTCCCATGCCGTGTCGATGGGCGAGCTGCACCGCGGGATGTACACGGGACAGTACGGGTTCGTCATCGTGGACGCCGGCAACGATCCCGGAAACTACGATCAGGAGCTGTTCCTGGCGCTGCGCGAGTGGGACCTCTTCTACACGGATCGGCTCGTGGAGAGGGATGACGAGCAGATGTCCGCACCCGAGCCCGAGCGGCCCGCGAGGCTCGACACGCGTCCGAATGGCCTCGAGCCGATCTCGCGGCTGCTCTCGATCAACGACAGGGCATTGCACGCCGGCGAGCCCATTCGCGTGCGGGCGGGCCGTCGCGTGCTCATGCATCTGCTCAACGCCGGCGTCCTCGCGAACCGTACGATCGCGCTTCCGGGGCATGAGTTTCACGTTCTGGCACTCGATGGTAATCCGGTCCCACGTCCCTCGCCGGCCAAGGTGCTGACACTCGGACCTGGCGAGCGCATCGATGCGTTCGTGGAAATGAATCATCCGGGCGTATGGATCCTCGGAGCGATCGATGAGGCGAGCCGTACCGCGGGCCTCGGCGTCGTGATCGAGTACGAGCACCAGCGCGGTCAACCGGTATGGATACCACCGCCTGCGAATGCGCTCTGGGACTACACGGCCTTCGGTAACCCGCCAACCGGTCGCGCGCCGGACTGCACGATCGACCTGCTCTTCGAGAAGATCCCGAGCGGCGCGGGTCACCTCAATGCCTGGACCGTCAACGGCAAGCCCTATCCGCACGAGCGCGAGTTCCTGCTGCAGCGGGGTCGGCGTCATCGTTTGGTGTTCCGCAATCGCACCGCTGACAGTCATCCACTACATCTTCACCGACACTCCTTTGAGCTGGTGGATGCGAACGGCACAGCCACGAGCGGGATCATGAAGGACACGGTCATCGTGCCGAGGTACGGACGGGTGAGCATCGATCTGCAGGCCGATCAGCCGGGAGACACCCTCCTCCACTGTCAAATCCCGCATCGGATGGATTTCGGCTTCAAGGCGCTGTTTCGCTACACATGAGGGCAGAGCCGGCGGATGCCGGGCGAATGGCTGTGCTCGGGAGTCGAGCCGCTGCACGATCACCGGCTCCCGGTCACCGGCTCCCGGTCAGCGGCTCCCGATGACCGGCCGCAGAGCGCTGACGATCTCCTCGCTCAACGCCTCGGGGTCCGTGTAGTGATAGATATGTGCGAGAACGCGTCCATCGCGGTCGAGCAAGAACAGCATGGCCGTGTGATTGACGCTGTACTCCTCGGATCCTGGAATCGCGACGCGCTCATAGCGTACGTTCAGCTCCCGCGCAAGAGAATCGAGGCGGCGCGAGTCGGCACGGTAGGCGCGGATCCGCGCATCGAAGGCCGAAACGTAGCGGTGCAGCCGCGTCACGGTGTCGCGATCGGGGTCCACGGTGATGAATACCGGGTCCACGCGATCGGCGAGCGGACCGAGCGACTGCAGCGCCTGATGCACGGCGAGTAGCGTGAGCGGGCAAACATCGGGGCAGCTGGTATATCCGAAGAAAACGAGGCGCAGCGGCCGCTCCAGACTGTGCGCATTCACGCCGCGCCCGAGATCATCGACAAACCCCCTGAGAAAGCCCCCGGCCAGAGCTTCGGGATTCGTCTGCGCCGAAGTGAAGCTCGCTAACAGCGCGAGGCACGCCGCAACGACCATGCGGCTTGGTAGCGTCACACCGATCCGCCTCTCGGACACGTTCGGGGCCCATCCTGGCACTTGCGATTCCGTCCCGCTGCATGATACCCGCACGACGCACGATTCCTAGCGACTTCCGCTCACCGACGCGGACGTTGAGGAGCCGCGACTACACTCTCGAGCCGGCGGCGCGCGGTAAACCGCGACGCCGTTGCGGATGCCCGGCGGGATTGCATCGTAGGTCACAGGATACAGGGCAGGCTGCACGGGGGTTGCCGCCGACCATGTGCAGGCTCACGATCTCATCGATGGGGCGAGGGCCACGCCGGAGGCCGCTCTGCGTGATCCGAAGTGCCTGGCCGTGGAAATTCGACAAGAGACGGGGGAATCGTGGCTCTGAGAAAGTGTCCAGATCGCAGGGCCGCGATTTCGGTGGCGACTCCGGTCTGTCCAACGTGCGGCAGGCCGAATGTGCCAACAAAGACGCAGCACCGGACCCTCCGGGTCCTCGGAGCATTCGTCTTTGGATCATTCCTCTGCGCGAGCATCGCCCGCCGGGCCGATTCGGTCACGCCTCAGGCTCCTGCCACTCAGCAACTGAGGTCGACACCGACGCCGCAGAATGCCGCTCCACTCTGGGCCTTTCCTGCGAGCGGTGAATCGAGCTCACCGATCCGTTCCGCCCGACCGGAGCGTCTGCCGGGCAGCCGGCAGACCTTTACTGCCGCGCAGCTCGTGAACGCCAGGACGGCTGTCGACTGGTTTCCCGCCGCGCATCCGCCGATGCCGCCGGCAGTGAGGGGTGATCGAGGGCCCGCCTTCGCGTGCGGGTTCTGTCACCTGCCGGAAGGCGTCGGACGCCCTGAGAATGCCGCACTCGCCGGTATGCCCTTCGGCTATCTCGCGCAACAGCTTCGTGACATGAGGGCCGGCGCCCGCAAGCTCGTCAACGCGCACTTCGCCCCAGGCGCGCTGATGCTCCAAGTCATTCGCCAGACGAGCGAAACCGATGCGGAGGCGGCGGCGCGATATTTCTCCGGATTGCGCTACACCAAACGGCTAAAGGTCGTCGAGGCCGCTCGGATCCCGCACCCAGTCGCGCACGGCTTCGTGTACGTCTTCGAGAAACGCCGCCCGCTCGTGTCGCTCGGCGAGCGCATCATCGAAGGCCCCGACGATCCGGAGCGATTCGAGATGCGCGACCCGCGCACGACGTACACAGCGTACGTACCGCTCGGGTCGATCGCACGCGGCGCCGCTCTGGCGAGGGGCAATGGAGCCGCGCGGCCGCCTTGCGCGCTCTGTCACGGCCCGGGCCTCCGAGGCACTTCCGTAGGCCCCCCGATCGCCGGGCGCTTCCCGACATTCCTCTTCCGCCAGCTCTACGCGTTCAAGTCCGGTACGCGCGCAGGAGTCACCGCGACGTTGATGAAGCCGATCGTCGCGAGTCTCTCGCGGCACGATACGATCGACCTCGCCGCATATGTCGGCTCGCTCAGCCCGTAAGACGCGTCGCTACCGCAAGGCGTAGGAGAACCGAGCAGCTCACCACGGTCGGAAGGCTCAAGACTGGGCCGCCCCGGAGCGCGCCGCGCGGCGCGCGGCATCGCCTCGCTGCACTTCCCGAACTTCTTCGAGCGTGAGCCGAGTCTTCAGGGCGATCAGATCGAGAATCGGATGGTCCGGATCGCGCGGCAGCGACAATCCGTGCACCTTCTCCCAAGTTCTCACGCGTCGCTCCGCGGAATTGAGCTCCGATCTTAATTCTTCGAGCTCCACCCGGCGCTGATGTGCCCTCTCCTGCGCTTCCGCGGCGAGGAGCTCAGCGTGCGTCCTGAGCGGTTCCGTTCGTGGCGCGAGGGCCTGTGCAGGCAAATCGGATCTCATCGTGAATCCTCCGCTAAACGACAGAGTGGCCTCGGGACTGCAACCACCGGCCCGCGAGCTTGGCTGTCGCCGGTCCGTGAGCCGCCGCGCCTCCTCAGGAGGCCCCGTCCGGGACTGCCGTGATGGTGTAGTCGAGCCGCAGATCACAGGGACGCTTCGAGCCGCGCTCACCCGGCCGAAAGCCCCCGCACGCGAGCGAACCGACTTCGGTGTGATAGCGCGGGCTCATCGCCCGACGCACCGCGCTCTCTAACTCGAACTCCCCGTCGCAGTCCGAATAGGGACAGCGATACGTGAAGAAGGCGGGAGCCGGCGGATACAGCACATAGGCTTGGGCGGCTGGCGCGTTCGAGCTGGCGTCCTTGAAGCTCAGCTCGATCCGCAGCTGCTCGACCGCCGGAAACGCCGCTCGGAGCAGCTGAGCCGCGGCACGCGCGCGCCGCAGCTGCTCGCCTCGGCTTTGCCGCGTGACAACCGGATTGGAGGACATAGGTTTCACCGTGCGCCCATCGGGCGGCGGATACGATCCGCCGGCGTTTGGTTCGCAGAGCTTCGAGGGTATGGAGACAGGGCGACCTGGGGCGCAGTTTGCGCGAGAGGGCCGAGGCAGACAAGCCGAAAAGGTCGCGAGCCTGCAAGCAGATTACACGAGTTGACCGGTCTTTGCTCGCTCTTTTTGCGTGATCGCCAAAAGCACCCTCCTACGCTCGCGTGGGCTCAAGAGCTCGCGATTGGTCCACGAGCAGGGGCATGATCGTTCGCCCCAGCAAGGTGAACGTCTGCTCGGCCGCACTGCTCAAGCGCCGTCCGAGCCCGGTTGGCTCCCGTCCGGATACGACGGCGATATACACCAATGCTCGATTGGACGCGGCGCCGGTTTCGCGTGGGACAAGGCTGCGGTTCCAGCGCTCAAGATCGAGGCGAACAGACGCGGTATGCCGTACCGTGGGCAAGCGTTGCCCGCCGGCAATCGCATCACCGCTTCTTCTTTTTCAACAGAGCGATCGCACGCGCCAGCGCACGGAGAGTCCCTCCTTCCTCGGCGACGGCCGGATCCATCGTCTTGATCCCAAACCGAGCCCGGAGCGCCTTTGCCTGTGCGGGTGTGAGCGCCGCGAGGAGCGTGTGCACCTCTTTGCGAATCGATTCCGCGGATTTGCGCTCTTGAGCCATCATGGCGATCTCCTACCGAGCGCCGTTTGCGGTCGCTCTTGGGATCCTTCGGGCGTCTATAACGCCAAGTGGCGCGCGTGAGTCGCCCGTTCTGGTCTCAGGCGCCCAAGCGCGCAGCACGGCGGATCGACTGCGGTGGCTGACCGAACACCCGGAGAAACGCGCGGCGCATGCGCTCACGATCGTTGAAGCCGTTTTCGACCGCGATCTCATCGAGCGAAAGACGTCCTTGCTCGAGCATCAGCCGCGCGGCTTCCGCCCGCAGATTCTCGACGGCGCTCGCTGGTGTCTGACCCGTCTCGGCGCGGAACGCGCGGCGGAACTGGCGCGGGCTGAGATTGGCGACCTGGGCCAGCTTCTCAACGCTAATCGCAGTCCGAAGGTTCTGCTGGGCAAAGGTCACGGCGTTCTGGATCCGGTCCGACTTGACACTCATCTTCAGGAGGTTCGAATGCTGGGATTGTCCGCCCGCACGGCGGTGATAGACGACAAGGTTCTGCGCCACGAGGCGCGCCAGATCGGCCCCGTAGTCTCTTTCGATCATCCCCAAGGCGAGATCGATGCCCGACGTCATACCGGCTGATGTCCAGATCGGACCATCAATGATGAAGATGCGATCCTCCTCCATCCTGATCTTCGGAAAGTGAGACTGCAGGTCACGCGCGAAGAGCCAATGAGTGGTCGCCCGCCGTCCGTCGAGCAGTCCCGCCTCGGCGAGCGCAAAAGCACCGGTGCAGATCGAGGCGACGCGCCGGGTCCGCTGGGCGGCCGCACGGAGGAATGCGATCAGGCCGTCGGATGACGGCTCCGGCTTCATGAGCCCGCCGACGATGATCGTATCGAAATCTCCGGGATCCCCGAAACGCTGGGTCTCGAGAGCCGCGCCGAGAGTGCTCTTGACCGGTCCGCCGAGCTCCGAGAGGACCGTGATGTCGTAGCACGCCTCGCCCGCAGCGAGATTCGCGACCTCGAAGGCCGAAATTGCCGCGAACGCCATCATCTGGAATCCCGGCGAGATCACGATTCCAACGCGCGGCACGGGAGGCTCTACTATGGCCGAAATCGCTAGTTTATAGCATATTCTGGCCATCCGATCGCTCGCGTGCAATGAGCCTCCTTTGCGAGCGAAGAGTCGGCAGCGAAGAGCCCGACGCCTCGCGCGTCAAGGACCGCCCATCGGGGCGGATTTCGCGGCCTTGGCACTGCCCCAAAGCGATCCCGGATTAATGCGGTCTGGATGCAGCGCGAGCATTTGCTCGTAGAGCTCGTGAGCGGTCGCCGTCTGGTCGGACAAACGCATGAAATCGTGGATATAGCGACGAGTCTCGGCGATATGACGCGGCGAGCTGTCCGGATCCACCGGGCCATGACCCACGACCACGGCGCGCGGTTTGAGCGCCTCGATCCTCTCGATGGCGCCCAGCCAATCGAGCAGCCCTTGATGATCCGATTCGACCAGGTAGGGGTGGGTTTGATCGTAGATCGCGTCCCCTGAGATCACGAGACCGATCGAGGGCACGTGCAAGCAAGTCGTGTGGTCGGTGTCGGTATGGCCGAGGTCAACCGGAATGATCGCGTGGCCTTCCAGATCGAAGGTCTCACTCTCCAGGCGCTCGGCGGTGACGAGCTCAGAGGGGATCATTCCCGGAAATCGACGACGCCAAGTCT
>JASHTK010000212.1 GCA_030040575.1 Gammaproteobacteria bacterium | reverse complement strand
CGCTGCCGCTCGCGCATGTAGCCGATGAGCGTCTGGAAGACGAGCCAGCCCTTCGGATGCCAGAAGACGGCCCCTGGCGCCTCCTCCTGCAGGTGAAAGAGGTCGAGCTCGCGCCCGATGCGCCGATGATCGCGCTTCTCGGCCTCCTCGAGCCGCTTGAGGTACTCCTCGAGCTGCCGCTGGTCGGGCCAGGCCGTCCCGTAGATCCTCTGGAGCATCGGGTTGCGCGAGTCCCCGCGCCAGTAGGCGCCCGCGACCTTCGTCAACTTGAACGCCTTGAGCTTGCCGGTCGACGGCACGTGCGGCCCGCGGCACAGGTCCTCCCAGTCGCCCTGGCCGTAGAGGCTGATCTCCTCGCTCGCGGGGATGCCCGCGATGATCTCGGCCTTATAGTGCTCGCCGAGCGACTCGAAGAAGCGCACCGCCTCGTCGCGCGACATCACGCGGCGGCTCACCTTCTGGTCCGCCTGCGCGAGCTCGCGCATCCGTGCCTCGATCGCCGCGATGTCCTCGGGCGTGAAGGGCCGCTCGTAGGCAAAGTCGTAGTAGAAGCCGTCCTCGATCACCGGCCCGATCGTCACCTGGGCGTCGGGGAACAGCGCCTTGACGGCCTGGGCGAGCAGGTGCGCCGTCGAGTGCCGGAGGATCTCGAGGCCCGCCGGGTCCTTCTCGGTGATGATCGCGACGCGCGCGTCGCTTGCGATGAGGTAGGAGGTATCGACGAGCTTGCCGTCCACGCGGCCCGCGAGCGCGGCCTTGCGTAGCCCCGGCCCGATGCTGGCCGCAACCTCCTCCACCGTCACCGGATGATCGAAACGGCGCTCGCTGCCGTCAGGCAATGTCACGACCGGCATGGAGGGGCATCAATCCGAGTGGAGGGGAGAGGTGGTAGGCGCGAGTGGGATCGAACCACCGACCACCACCATGTCAAGGTGGTGCTCTACCACTGAGCTACGCGCCTGTCGACCTGCTTCAAGAGCGAAGGAGCTCGCGCGAACGTGGTCGGGTCTGGGTGATCACCGGGACGGGCACGATACCGAAGGGGATCGAGGGAGGCAAGCCGGCCCCGCTCGCGGGCCCCGCTCGCGCAAAGCGCCCGTGCGGCAAGCACTTGCGTGCCCGCGCGCCTCAGCTCGCCGAGGCGCGTCCGGTAAGTCCGAGCTCGACCTGCTTCAAGCGCTCGATCTCGTCCCTGAGGCGGGCGGCCTCCTCGAACTCGAGATTGCGCGCCTTGCGGTACATCTCGCCCTCGAGCTTCTTGATCTGCCGGACGAGCGCCTCCGGCCGCAGGTCCTGCACGCTCGCCGGCTCCTTGCCCTTCCCCGCGCGCCGGCGCTCGGCGGGCGCGGCGCCTGCGGCCCGAGCCCCCTCCATGATGTCCGCGACCCCCTTCTCGATGCCTCGCGGCGTGATGCCGTGCACACGATTGAACTCGACCTGCCGCGCGCGGCGGCGGTTCGTCTCATCGATCGCCCGCTGCATGGAGCCGGTCATCACATCGGCGTAGAGAATCGCCCGTCCGTGGATGTTGCGCGAGGCCCGCCCGATCGTCTGGATGAGCGAGTGGTCCGAGCGCAGGAATCCCTCCTTGTCGGCATCGAGGATCGCGACGAGGGAGACCTCCGGCATATCGAGCCCCTCGCGCAGCAGATTGATGCCGACCAGCACATCGAAGCGGCCGAGCCGCAAGTCGCGGATGATCTCGGTGCGCTCGACGGTCTCGATGTCCGAGTGCAGGTAGCGCACCCGCACGCCGTGCTCGTGCAGGTACTCGGTCAGATCCTCGGCCATGCGCTTGGTAAGTGTCGTGACGAGCACGCGCTCCTGCTGTGCGACGCAGCGGCCGATCTCCGAGAGCAGGTCATCGACCTGCGTCCTCACCGGGCGCACCTCCACCTCCGGATCGACTAGCCCCGTCGGGCGCACGATCTGCTCGACGATCTGGGAGGAGTGGGTGCGCTCGTAGTCCGCGGGCGTCGCGGAGACGAAGATCATCTGCGGGGCGAGCGCCGCCCACTCCTCGAACTTGAGCGGCCGGTTGTCGAGCGCGGAGGGCAGTCGAAAGCCGTACTCGACCAGGGTCTCCTTGCGCGAGCGGTCGCCGCGGTACATCGCCCCGAGCTGCGGGATCGTCTGATGGCTCTCGTCGATGACGAGGAGCGCATCGCGCGGCAGGTAATCGAACAGGCACGGCGGGGGCTCCCCCGGAGCCCTTCCCGAGAGATAGCGCGAGTAGTTCTCGATCCCGGCGCAGTACCCGACCTCCTGCATCATCTCCATGTCGAAGCGCGTGCGCTGCTCGAGCCGCTGTGCCTCGAGGAGCTTGCCGGCCTCGCGCAGCTCCCCGAGCCGCAGGCGCAGGTCCTCGCGGATCTCATCGACCGCGCCCAAGAGCCGCTCCCGCGGCGTCACGTAGTGCGTGCCGGGGTACACGGTGAACCGCGGCACCTTCCGCGAGAGCGCCCCGGTGAGGGGATCGAAGAGCGCGATCGAGTCGATCACGTCGTCGAAGAGCTCGACGCGGACCGCTTCCCGCTCCGACTCGGCCGGGAAGATGTCGACCACGTCGCCCCGGACGCGATAGGTCCCCTGCGTGAGGTCGAGCTCGTTGCGCGTGTACTGCATGTCCGCGAGCCGGCGCAGCAGCTGGCGCTGGTCCAAGTGGTCGCCGCGGACGAGGTGCAGGACCATCGAGAGGTAGGCCTCGGGATCCCCGAGCCCGTAGATCGCCGAGACCGTCGCGACGATGATCGAGTCCGGTCGCTCGAGCAGCGCCTTGGTGGCCGAGAGGCGCATCTGCTCGATGTGCGCGTTGATCGAGGCGTCCTTCTCGATGTAGGTGTCGGTCGAGGGGACGTACGCCTCGGGCTGGTAGTAATCGTAGTACGAGACGAAGTACTCGACCGCGTTCGCGGGGAAGAACTCGCGAAACTCCCCGTAGAGCTGCGCCGCGAGCGTCTTGTTGTGCGCGAGGACGAGCGTCGGGCGCTGCACGCGCTCGATCACGAACGCGATGGTCGCCGTCTTGCCGCTCCCCGTGACCCCGAGCAGTGTTTGGTGCGCGAGCCCCGCCTGCAGCCCCTCGACGAGCTTCGCGATCGCCTCGGGCTGGTCGCCGGCGGGCGCGTAGCCTGCCTGCAGCGTGAATGCCGTCCGATCCATGCGGGTTGCTCCTCGAGCGCCACGTTGCAGGCCCGCAACATTGGTGGCCCCGAGCCTGATCCCGTAATATAGCTGACGCCCCGGTCCTCGAACGACTCCGAGCAAGGAATCCCGTGAGCCTACCCGTGTCCCGACGCGTCCAGCGCGTCAAGCCGTCCCCGACCCTTGCCGTCACCGCCCGCGCCGCCCGGCTCAAAGCCGAGGGCAAGGACGTGATCGGACTTGGCGCCGGGGAGCCGGATTTCGACACGCCGCGGCACATCGCCGAGGCCGCCGTCGAGGCGATCCACAGCGGCTTCACGCGCTACACGAACGTCGAGGGCATCAACGAGCTGAAGGATGCGGTGATCGCGAAGTTCGACCGCGACAACGGCATCCGCTACGAGCGCGCCCAGGTGCTCATCTCCTCGGGCGCCAAGCAAACGATCTACAACCTGTGCATGGCCGTGCTCGATCCGGGCGATGAGGCGATCATTCCCGCGCCGTACTGGGTCTCCTATCCCGACATGGTGCTGCTCGCGGACGGCCTGCCCGTCACGCCCTTCGCCGGCGCCTCGCAGGGGTACAAGATCACCCCGCGGCAGCTCGCCGCCGCGATCACCGCGAAGACGCGCCTCGTGCTCCTCAACAGCCCGTGCAATCCGACCGGCGCCGCGTACACGCGGGCCGAGCTTCGGGCGCTCGGCGAGGTGCTGATGCAGTATCCGCGCATCGTCATCGGCACCGACGACATGTACGAGAAGATCTACTGGGGCGCCGAGCCGTTCTGCAGCCTCCTCACCGCGGCGCCCGAGCTCTACAGCCGCACGATCACCATCAACGGCGTCTCCAAGGCGTACGCGATGACCGGCTGGCGCTTGGGCTACTGCGGCGGCCCGAAGGAGATCGTGACCGCCATGGCGACGATCCAGGGCCAGTCCACCTCGAACGCCTCGAGCATCTCGCAGAAGGCGGCGCTCGCGGCGCTCAACGGCGCGCAGGCCTGCGTCGAGGAGATGAACCAGGCGTTCAAGG
>JASHTK010000211.1 GCA_030040575.1 Gammaproteobacteria bacterium | reverse complement strand
CGGGCGGGGCCTGCGAGCACGCCTCCCTGGTAGTCGATCCCGAGGGGCCGCCAGAACACGAAGGCATCGTGAAAGTCCATCCGCGGCCACCACGAGCTCTGACAGGTCGGAAAGTCCGGACAGGCGACGGCGGCGTAGTTACTGCTCGTCCAGCCGCCGAGGGCGATCTGCACGCCGACGAGGAGGAGCGCGAGGAGCGCGAGCCGGCGCGCCCCGTCGGCGGACGGCGAGCGGAGCGCGACGCGCGATCGGCCCGGGCGGGCCTCTCCCGGCCCGACCGGCGGATCGGCGGCCCTCAAGGTGAGCCACAGCCACCACAGGAGCCCGAGCGTCGTCATGCCGAGGAGCAGATGCAGCGTCACGATGAGCGGGGTGAGCTGCCAGGTGACGGTGAGCATCCCGAGGACGCCCTGCAGCACGACGATGCCGACCAGCGCCACCGCGTAGCGCGCGCGTGGGGCCGATTCGTGGCGCGTCGCGACGGCGAGCGCCGCGATGAGCACAATGAGAAGCCCGAGAGTCGAGGCGGCGTAGCGGTGAATCATCTCGTGCCACGCCTTGGCGAGATCGAGCGGCGCGCCCGGGAGCGGCAGGCCCTCCGCGACGCTCTGCTCGGCGCCGAGCGGCGTCAAATGGCCGTAGCAGCCGGGCCAGTCCGGACAGCCGAGCCCGGCCGCCGTCAGGCGCACGTAGGCGCCGAGCGTGACGACGGTCACTGCCAGCACCACCGCCGCGAGTGCCAGCCTGCGCATCCATGCCGCGGCGGGGATGGAGCGCGTCGCGATGACTTCAGCCAATGTGAGAGAGTTGCAGCAGCCTTTGGAGGTCTTCGAGCAGACCCATCGGGTCGCGCCGTGAATCGTAGCGCATCATGAGGTTCCCGAGCGGATCGACGATGAAAATCGTCGCGTCCGGGCCGGTCCGGGGGAATGCATCGAGGAGCCGGCGAGCCGAGCTCCCGCTCGCATCGAGCACGATCAGCCCCGGATCCGCGCGCGCGAGCGAGGCTCGATCGCAGCAGCCGGCCGTGACCAGGAACAGGCGCACCACGCGTGACATATCGTTGCCGAGATCGAGTCGCGTGTCGCGCATCACCTGAAGCGCGAACCGGCAATCCGCATCGCAGGGGCTGCTCCCGACGTACACGAGAGCCCACCGCTCGGCCGACACGCGCGGCACCGCGGTGAGGCCCTGGGCGCCCGGCAGGCTCACCGCAGGCAGAGGCCGCGGCGGCTCGATCAGCTCCCCGTGATTGACGTGCCCTGCGGGACTCCAGCCGGTGCCGTAGTACAGCGCGAACGAGGCGGCGATCGGCACCCCGAACAGCGCGCCGAGCGCCGCGACGGTGCGCAGGTTGCGCCGCCGGAGCTCGGCGCCTTGGCGCGGCGTCAGGCCGGCGCTCGTGCCTCGCTCGGGCCCGGAGGTGGGCGGTGCCATGAGCGCTCAGAGTGCCTTGCCCGGCGCGGGCGGCTTCGCGGACCCGGCGCGCTTCGGCGCGCTCAGCACGGCCCAGATGATGGAGAGCGTCGCCGCGAAGCCCCACCACTGGATCGCGTAGGCGAGATTGCGCAGGGGCTCGATGCCCGGTGGCTGCCAGTCCCTCACGTACCCGAAGCTTGCCGTCGGATCGAGCAGGACGATGCGCGGCTCGAGCCGCTTGCCGGCCGCCGGATGAGGTTGCCCGGGCCCCTCGCCCGGTCCCGCAAGCGCGAGCCCGAGCGCCACGGCGAGCTGCCCGAAGTCCGGATAGCTCGTGACCTTGGGCCAATGATCCCCCGGGGGCGGTGGGGTTCGCCCGAGCGCGAGCCCGGCCGCCGGAAGCTCGTCGACCCGCCCGGTGAGCCTCACCGGCCCGCTCGCGCCGAGGCGCACGTCCGGCAGCTCACTGCGGTAGCCGGAGAAAGCGACCCAGCCCCGGTCGATGAGGAGCACGCGGCCGTCGTCGAGCGAGAGGGGCGTCAGGACCTCGTAGCCCGCCTGGTCGTCATGGGTGATGTTGTCCAGCAGGAACTGGTGGGCCGGATCGAAGCGTCCGCTCACCTCGACGTGCTGAAAGCGGGCGAGCTCCGCCACCGCACGCGAGCCGAGCGCGACCGCCGGATCCGCCCCGCGCGCGAACTCGTCCCACTCCGCCTGCCGGCGGATGCCCTTGTCCCACTGCCAGTGGCCGAGAGACACGAACAGAGCGCAGAGTGCCACGGTGAGCGCCGTCATGGTCCAGGAAGGCGCGAACACCCGCCGGCCGAGCGGAATGCGGACGATGGGCACTGCGGTGGCTCGGCCGCTCACCCGCCAGGCGGCGCGGCTCGATCCTATAATGTGGGCACGGCGCGCGGGCGCCGCACACTCATCGCCCGACCATGCAAAGCCTGGTGCATCTCGTCGTCCTCCTGATGCTGCTCGCGATCGTCGTCAGCCTCGGCTCCGCGCTCTACCACTTGACCCGCGGGCCGGGCGGCGCCAATTCGCGCAAGATGGTGCGCGCTCTCTCGATCCGCGTCGGCCTCTCCCTCGCGCTGTTCCTCCTGCTGATGCTCGCGTGGTACGCCGGACTCATCGCCCCGCACGGACTGCAGCCGCGCTGAGCCCGGGCCGGGGAGCGCGGCGGGGCCCACCGGGCGCGCGAGCAGGCGGGCCCGGCTCGAGGCTGGGTCGCCCGGCTACAGCCAGTAGACGAAGATGAACAGCCCGAGCCACACCACGTCGACGAAGTGCCAGTACCAGGACACCGCCTCGAACGCGAAGTGCCGCTGCGGGGTGAAGTGGCCCCGCAGCACGCGCAGCCAGATGATGACCAGCATCGTCGCGCCGATCGTCACGTGCAGGCCGTGAAATCCCGTGAGCATGAAGAAGGTCGAGCCGTAGATCCCGGTGGACAGACGCAGCCCGAGCTCGCGGTAGGACTCCCCGTACTCGTGGGCCTGGAGGCCGACAAAGGTGAAGCCGAGCAGGAAGGTCGCCGCGAGGAACACGATGAGCATGCCGCGCTTGCCCTGCCGCAGCGCATGATGCGCGATCGTCACGGTGACGCCGCTCGAGAGGAGCACCAGCGTGTTGATGGCGGGCACCCCGAACGCCGGGACGATGTTGAAGCTTCCGGCGTTGCCCCCGATGTGGGCGGGGCCGTTGGTCGGCCAGGTGCCCTCGTAGGTCGGCCAGAGGATGAAGTGGGTGAAGAACTTGACGCCCTCGCCCCCGAGCCAGGGCACCGCGAGGATCCGGGCGTAGAAGAGCGCGCCAAAGAAGGCGCCGAAGAACATGACCTCCGAGAGGATGAACCACAGCATGCCCATGCGGAACGAGCGGTCCACCTGCAGGTTGTAGATGCCGTGCTGGTTCTCCCCGATGACGGTGTGGAACCAGCAGATGAACATGGTGAACAGCAGCGCGAAGCCCGGGATGATCGACCACAGTCCGGTCCAGTCGTTGAGGTACACGACCGCTCCGAGCATGATGGTGAACACCGAGACCGAGGCGAAGATCGGCCAGGGGCTGTTGTGCGGGAGATAGTACTTGCTCGAGTCCGGCGCGTGGGCCTGTGCCATGTGCGTATCCTGTCTTGAAAGCCTCGTCAGTCCTCGCGCGCGTGCGCCGTCGATTCCGGTCCGCTCGGGGACCCGCCTTCAGCGCGAGGCGGCGGCGGTCGTGTCCGCCGCGCCGCCGCCCTGCCGCGAGCTTCTCATCACCGACATCACGATGAAGCCGATGTAGAAGGCGAGCGCGACGCAAGCGAGCACGAGCGTGGTGCGCCGTACCCGCCTGCGTCGTTCGGGATCACTGTCGAGGACCCTCATCTGTCCGGCGATCATCCCCCGCTCAATGCGCGGCGCCGCGCGCGATGAGCGCCTCGGAGGGCGGCTCGCCCCAGGAGTGGTACGGCGCGGGCGAGGGCAGCTCCCACTCGAGCCCGTGGGCCGATTCCCAGACCCGCCCCGTCGCCGGCTCGCCGCTGCGCAGGCACTTCAACACGATGTACGGGAAGAGCAGCTGCGAGAGGCCGAAGGCGAAGCCTCCGATCGAGGAGACCATGTTCCAGTCGGTGAACTGCACGGCATAGTCCGGGATGCGGCGCGGCATGCCGGCGAGACCGAGGAAGTGCTGCGGGAAGAACAGCACGTTCACGAACACCGTGGAGAGCCAGAAGTGCCAGGTGGCGAGCCGCATGTCGTACATCTTGCCGCTCCACTTCGGCAGCCAGTAGTACACGGCGCCGATGATCGCGAAGATCGCGCCGGGCACGAGCACGTAGTGGAAGTGGGCGACGACGAAGTACGTGCCGTGGTACTCGTAGTCCGCGGGAACGAGGGCGAGCATGAGCCCGGAGAACCCGCCGATCGTGAACATGAACAAGAACCCGAGCGCGAACAGCATCGGGGGCTCGAAGGAGAGCGACCCCTTGTACATGGTCGCCGTCCAGTTGAACACCTTCACGCCGGTCGGGACGGCGATCAGCATCGTCGAGAGCATGAAGAACAGCTGGCCCGCCAGCGGAATGCCCGTCACGAACATGTGGTGCGCCCACACGATGAAGGAGAGGAAGCCGATCGAGGCGGTGGCGTAGACCATCGTCTCGTAGCCGAACAGGGGCTTCCTCGAGAAGGTCGGAATGATCTCCGAGACGACGCCGAAGGCGGGCAGGATGAGGATGTACACCTCGGGGTGTCCGAAGAACCAGAAGATGTGCTGGAACATGATCGGATCGCCGCCGCCGGTCGCGGTGAAGAACGTCGTGCCGAAGTAATGGTCGGTGAGCAGCATCGTCACCGCGCCGGCGAGCACGGGCATCGCGGCGATGAGCAGGAACGCGGTGATGAACCACGTCCACACGAACAGCGGCATGCGCAGCAGCCCCATGCCCTTCGCGCGCATGTTCATGATGGTGACGATCACGTTGATCGCGCCCAAGATCGAGGACGCGCCCATCATGTGAATGGCGAAGATCGTCATCGGGAAGGCATCGCCCGTCTGCACCATGAGCGGCGCGTAGAGCGTCCAGCCGCCCGCGGGCGCCCCGCCCGGCACGAACAGCGTCGAGAACAGCAGCGTGAAGGCGAACGGCAGGATCCAGAAGCTCAGGTTGTTGAGCCGGGGCAGCGCCATGTCCGGCGCGCCGATCTGCATCGGGATCAGCCAGTTCGCGAGCCCCGTCCACGCCGGCATCACCGCCCCGAAGATCATGAACAAGGCGTGCATCGTCGTCATCGAGTTGAAGAACTGCGGATCGACGAGCTGCATGCCCGGCTCGAACAGCTCCGCGCGGATCACCATGGCGAAGGAGCCGCCGATGAGGAACATGAGTCCGGCGAACACCAGGTACATCGTGCCGATGTCCTTGTGGTTGGTCGCGTAGACCCAGCGCCGCCACCCGTGCGGCCGGTGGTCGTGCTCGTCGTGCACGGCGTGCACGGCGTGCGCGGGTGAGGTAGCGGCGGGAGCGTGCGTGTGTTCGGCCATGATCGGATCTCTTCGGGATTTCGGTCTGACGGGGTCGCCTGCGGATCAGCGGACGGCGCTCGCCTCGGCGAGCTGCGCCGGGGTGGGCGGGGCCGCCCCGGCCGGGGCGGCGGTCGTAGCCTGCGCCGGTGCGCCGGGCTTCTGCGCGGCCTCCTCGGAGTCGAGCCAGGCGTTGAAGTCCGCCTTGCTGCGCGCGTCGACCACGATCGGCATGAAGGCGTGGCCGCGGCCGCAGAGCTCCGTGCACTGGCCGCGGTAGACCCCGGCCTTGTCCGCGTCCACCGCGAACCAGGCCTCGTTGATGTAGCCGGGGATCGCGTCCATCTTGACGCCGAGGTCGGGCACCCACCACGAGTGGATCACGTCGTCGGCCGTGATGAGCAGCAGAATCTTCGTGCCCACCGGCACGACGAGCGGGTGGTCCACATCGCGCAGGTAGTTCGGCACGGTGTTCGGATCGATGCCGGAGTCGAGCTGGCTCGCGGCGTTGCTGCGCGCGTCGAGCTTGGAGAAGAAGCTCACCCCGCTCTCAAGGTACTGGTACTGCCAGCCCCACTGGTAGCCGATCACCTTGATGGTGAGCTCGGGGTTGCGGGTGTCGGAGATCTGGATCAGCGTGCGCGCGGCCGGCACCGCCACCCCGATGAGGATGCAGACCGGGATGATCGTCCAGATCACCTCGATCCTGGTGTTGTGCACGAGCGTCGTGTCCGCGACGACGCCCTTGGAGTGGCGGAACACGACCATCGAGTAGATCATCACGCCGAAGACCACGATGCCGATCGCGACGCACACCCAGAAGCAGAGCATGTGCAGGTCGTAGATCTTCTGCGAGATCATCGTCACGCCGCGCGGCATGTTGATCTCGCCCCACCCGGACTGCGCGCGAGCCGCCGGGCTCAGCGAGACGAGGAGAGCCGTCAGGGCGGCGAGCTTCGGCGCGATTTTCTGAACCATCGTTGACTCTTGCCATGGGCTTGCGCCCTTACATCTCGGGCTTGCGCCCACCGGTCCTCGGGGCCGCCCCGCCCGGCGCCGCCCGTGCGACGGCGCGACGCGCGCCGCAGAGGACACACATTCACCCCGGTTCGCTCACGCCAGCGTGGGCGACTCGTTGATCCGGCCGATCAGGCGGTTCAGCCTCGCGGCGAGACCGCGCCGCTCTTCCTCCGTCAGGAAGTCCCCGACCTCGCACTGGCGGCCGTGCGACTCGATCACGAGGCGGCTCGGATAGAGGCGCGACGCGGGGCGCCGCAGTTTAACCTGTGCCCAGTGCCGCGGGAACACGACGCGCACACACTCGGAGCCCTTGCAGGACTCGACGAGGACATCGCGGTCGTAGATCGTGATCGTCTGGCGGTGCAGCCGGCGCGCGAGGCTCACCTTCAAGGCCCAGGCGAGGAGCACCATCTCGAGCCCGGCGAACGGGAAGACCGGCCAGTAGCCGAGCACCGCCATCATTCCGGCCACGCTGAAGGAGCCGAAGCACGTGCCGGCGAAGAACCACAGGGCGCCCTTCACGCTGAGCGAGCAATTCGGAGCGATCTCGATGCACTGTGGCGCGGCGTCCACGGGATCGGCGCCCTCCACTCCGCTTGAGGTGGTGAAAAGCATACCGGGTGCTCGGGATCCATGTTACCGCAGGAGATTGATTATTCAATACAAAAGCTTACGCTGCCGCCACCGTGTCCGTCACGCGGCGCGCAGCGCCCCAAGGAGCGCCGCGCGCGCCCGCTCGGGGAGCTCGTGGCCGAGCTCGAGCGCCAGGCCAGCGACCGGCGGGCGCGCCTCACGCGGCAGGACCGCGTGGGGCAGGACCTCGTGCGGCAGGACCGCAAGCGGTGGGCCGCTGAGGAGCTGCTCGAGCGCCGCGAGGTTCTCCGGGACGCGCTCGAGTCCGGGGTCGATGTGATTGGCGATCCATCCGGCAAGTCGCAGGCCGTCGGCGACAATGGCCCGGGCCGTGAGCAGCGCGTGATTGAGGCAGCCGAGACGCAGGCCGACCACCAGGATGACGGGCAGACCGAGCGCGCGAGCGACATCAGCCATGGTCGCCCGCTCTCCGATCGGAGCGAGCCAGCCTCCCGCGCCCTCGACGACGACAGCATCCGCCCGCAGCGCGAGCTCCCGGAAGCACCGGGCGATGCGCTCGGGCTCGATGCGGACCCCGGCCTCGGCCGCGGCGATGTGGGGCGACACGGGGGCGGCGAGGCAGTAGGGGTTCACGAGCTCATAAGGGGCCGTGACGCTCGCCGCGGCGGCAAGCGAGACGGCATCACCGTTGCGCAGGCCCTGGGCGGTGGGGACGGCGCCCGCCGCGACCGGCTTCATCGCCGCGACGCGCAAGCCCGCGCGGATGAGCGCGCGAGTCACCGACACCCCGGCCCGGGTCTTGCCGACCCCGGTGTCGGTGCCTGCGATGAACAGCCCGCCGGTCGGCATGGGCGTGAGGCGTGCGGGCGCGCCGAGCGGGTCAGGGCCGCGCGCGGCGGCGGATCGCGGCGGGAGCGATCTGCGCCTCGCCGCCTGCGCTCGCGAAGGCGGGTCTCGATTCGGCTCCCCAGGCCGCCCCGTGCACCACCTCGTAGCTCGCGGGCAGCCGGCCATCGCGCCGGAACGCCTCGTACGCCTGCGTCATCGCCCGCCACTTCGCCCGGCCGGTGAGCCCCTTGAGCCGCGCCGCGGCGACGTTGTGCGCGCCGATCGCCTTGAGGTCCCGCACCAGCGCGAGCACGTCGGGATAGGTGAGCTCGACGCGCTCCACATCGAGCACCGGCTCGGCGAAGCCGGCGCGCGTGAGCGCGTCCCCGACATCGTGCATGTCGAGGAAGGTGTTGACGTGGCTCGCCGAGTCCGCGGCCGACCAGGCGAGGCGCAGCTCGCGCAGCGTGTCCGGGCCGAGCGTGCTGAAGGCGAGGAAGCCGCCGGGCCGCAGCACACGGCGGATCTCGCCGATCGCCACGTCGAGCTCGTCGCACCACTGCAGCATGAGATTGCTGAAGACGAGGTCCACGCAGCGGTCCTTGAGCGGCAGCCGGAAGGCATCGCCGCATACGCGCTCGAAGCGCCGGAACGCGCCGCTCCGGCGCCGCGCCTCGCGCAGCATCCCGGGCGCGATGTCGAGCGCGATCACGATCGAGTGGCGGTAGAGCTCCTTCAGCGCCCGCGCACCGCGGCCGGTGCCGGCGCCGAGGTCGAGCGCGACCGCGGGCTCGAGCCGCATCGGACGGAGCCGGTCGAGCAGCTCCTCGCGGACTCGTGCCTGCAGCACCGCGGCGGCGTCGTAGCTCGCGCTCGCGCGATCGAACGAGCTGCGCACGCCCGCGCGATCCAGCCGAAACGAAGGCTCTTGCGGCGGGGCGCGCACGTCAGCCGCTTCCGGAGACGCTGCGGTCGAGCGCCTCGACGAGCGCGTCCACTTGCGATTCGGTATGCGCGGCCGAGAGCGTGATCCGCAGCCGGGCGGTGTGGCGGGGTACCGTCGGGGGACGGATCGCGGCGACCCAGAACCCGGCCTCGAGAAGGCGGCGACTCGCGCCGAGCGCCGCTTCGGCGCTGCCGATCCGGATCGGCTGGATCGGCGTGCGCGAGGCGCCGAGCGGGATGCCTCGCGCGCTCGCGGCGGCGCGGAATCGCTCCGTCAACGCCAGCACGCGCTCGCGGCGCCAGCTCTCGCTCTGCGCGACGGCGAGCGCGGCGCGCGTCGCGGCCGCGAGCGCCTGGGGAAGGGCCGTGGTGTAGATGTAGCTGCGGGCGCGCTGCACGAGGAGCTCGATCAGATCGCGGGAGCCGGCGACGAAGGCACCGAAGGTGCCGAACGCCTTGCCGAGCGTGCCGATGAGCACGGGTATGGCGTCCGCTCCGAGGCCGCCCACGTGCTCGAGGCTGCCGCGTCCCGTGGCCCCGATCACACCGAGTCCGTGCGCGTCATCGACGGCGAGCCACGCGTTGCACGCCGTGGCCGCGGCGGCGAGCTCGCCGAGCGGCGCGATGTCGCCGTCCATGCTGAACACGCCGTCCGTCGCGACGAGTCGGACCGGCTCGCTCGATCCGCTCGCGGCGTCCTCGGCGAGCAGCCCTGCGGCGGCGCCGGCATCGGCATGAGGATAGCGCCGCAGGCGGGCCCCCGAGAGAAGCGCCGCGTCGATGAGCGATGCGTGGCTCAAGCGATCGAGCAGGACGAGATCCCCGCGGCCCGCGAGCGTCGTGATCACGGCAAGATTGGCCATGTAGCCCGTCGAGAGGAGCAGGGCCCGCTCGCGGTGGACGAAGGCGGCGAGCTCTTCCTCGAGCCGGGCGTGCTCGACGCCGTGGCCCGTGACGAGGTGCGAGGCGCCGCTGCCGACGCCCCAGCCGGCCGCCGCGCGGCGCAACGCGGCCGTGACACGCGGATGCCGTGCGAGTCCGAGGTAGTCGTTGCCGCAGAAGTTGACCAGGCGGCGACCGTCGACCACGACATCCGCTGCGGCGGCGGCGGCTCCGGAATCGCTCCGGCCGAGTGCCTCGACCGTGCGGCGCTCGCGCGTGAGGTGCTGTCGCTCGATCTCGGCGAGAGCGGCCTCAAGGACGCGCGGGTGCGGTCTCATGCGAAAGCCCGCCGGGCCGAGCCCCGGCACTCGCGCCGGGGCTCTCGGGCTCGAGGCCGAGCCGTGCGAGGAGCTTGCGGTCGTGCTCCGTGTCGGGATTGCCGGTCGTCAGGAGCTTCTCGCCGTAGAAGATGGAGTTCGCCCCGGCGAGGAAGCACAGCGCCTGCATCTCATCGCTCATGGCCGTGCGGCCCGCCGAGAGCCGCACGTGCGCGCGCGGCATGAGGAGCCGCGCCACCGCGATGGCCCGCACGAAGTCGAAGGGGTCGACGCCCTCGGCTCCGTGAAGCGGCGTGCCCGCGACCTGGACGAGCTCGTTGATCGGCACGCTCTCCGGGTGCTGCGGGAGGTTCGCGAGCGTCACGAGCAGCTGCGCCCGGTCGCGCGCGGACTCGCCCATCCCGAGGATTCCGCCGCAGCAGACCTTCAGCCCGGCCGCGCGCACGGCCTCGAGCGTGTCGAGGCGGTCCCGGTAGGTGCGCGTCGTGATGATCGCGCCGTAGAACTCCTCGGAGGTGTCGAGGTTGTGGTTGTAGTAGTCGAGCCCCGAGTCCTTGAGCTCGCGGGCCTGATCCGCTGTCAGCATCCCGAGCGTCGCACAGGTCTCGAGGCCGAGCGCGCTCACCTCGCGGACCATCGCGCAGATCGCGCGCAGGTCCTTCGGCTTCGGCGAGCGGTACGCCGCGCCCATGCAAAAGCGCGTGGCGCCGGCGGCCTGGGCGCTGAGCGCGCACTCGCGCACGGATTGCAGGTCCATCAGGGCCTCGCGCCCGATGCCGGTGTCGTAGTGGACGCTCTGCGGGCAGTACGCGCAGTCCTCCGGGCACGCGCCGGTCTTGATCGAGAGCAGCGTGCTCATCTGCACGGTGTTCGCCCGATGGTGGGCCCGGTGCACGCGCTGGGCCTCGAGCAGCAGGTCGATGAACGGGAGCGCGAAGAGCCGCTCGACCTCCTCGAGCGTCCAGTCGTGGCGGATCGCGGAGACCGGGTCGAGATTCTGAGCGGTGCGGGTCATGGTGCCTCTCGGAAGCGACCGTCCCCGGCAAATGACCGGCGCCCGGGGATCCTCGTCGCGCGCCCGCCGCTCGGGCGGCCCGCCGCCAGGGTCCATGAAGGCCCGGCCGATGTCAACGCCGCGCGGACCCAAGAGGCGACAATTGGCGATTTTTCCACCACGATGTCGCGCGCGACGGCGCCGCGGCGCGACTCCCCCGGGGCGGGGGACGAAGGGTACGATAGGAAGGGATCCTACGAGGGGTCGAAGGGCGACGCCTCGAGGACCCAAGGGGGAATCCGCGATGCGCAGAACGATCGATCGACCCGAAGAGAGCCCCGGCGAGGGCGAGCCCGCGAGCCGTCGAGCGGCGGGGGATGGCGCTACAGAGGGGCGCGCGTCGCTCGATCGACGGCGCTTCATGGGGGCCGTGGCCACCGCGGGCGCCGGAGCGGTGCTCGGCGGCTTCGCCGGCGCGCCGCAGGCGCGCGCCGAGATGGAGTTTCCGCTCGATCGCGGCGACTTCGGCGGGGGCGGGTCGGAGATGGAGTCCGTGTGCCGCTCGGAGAACGATCTGTACGACTGCGAGGTCGAGGGGGATCTGCCGCCCGACCTCGACGGCATGTTCTTCCGCGTCGGCCCGGACCCGCAGTACCCGAAGCCTCTGCAGTACATGCACGACATTCCCTTCGACGGCGAGGGGCACTTGAGCCTGTTCCGCATCCAAAACGGGCACGTGGACTTTCGCAGCCGCTACGCGCGCACGCAGCGCTGGAAGGCCCAGCATGCGGCGCGCCGCTCGCTGTTCGGGATGTACCGCAATCCGTTCACCGACGATCCGAGCGTCAAGGGCTTGAGCCGCGGCACCGCGAACACGCAGATCTACTTCCACCACGGCAAGCTCTTCGCGATGAAGGAGGACAGTCCTCCGGTCGAGATGAACCCGCTCACGCTCGAGACCGTGAACGACTACTACACCTTTGGCGGGGACCTGAAGGGCCAGACTTTCACCGCTCATCCGAAGACCGACCCCGTGACCGGGGAGATGGTCGCCTTTGGATACGAGGCGAAGGGCCTCGCGTCGAACGACGTGTTCGTGTTCTCGGTGGACCGCACGGGGAAGGTCAACTGGTCCGCCTGGATCAAGGTGCCTTACGTCGGGATGATCCACGACTTCGGCGTGACGCAGAAGCACGTGCTCTTCTACGTGTGCCCGCTCGCGACCAACATGACCCTGCTGCGCCGGGGCGGTCCGCACTTCGCGTGGGACTCGACCCTGCCCAGCTGGCTCGGGGTGATGCATCGCGGCGGGGACGGCACGGACATCCGCTGGTTCGAGGGGCCCGGCTACATGTGCACTCACACGATGGGCGCGTGGGCCGACGGCGAGAAGATCTACTGGGACATGGACGGAGGCGACTCGAATCAGTTTCCCTTCTTCCCGCAGCTGTACGAGAAGTGGAGCCCGGTGAAGTCCGTCGGACGGGTGATGCGCTTCACGGCGGACCTCAACAACCGCCGGCAGAAGTTCTACGGTATCGAGAACCTCTATCCCGGAGTCTCGGGCGCGCTCTCGCGGCAGGACGACCGCTACCATACGGTGCCGTACCGCTACGGCTTTCTGCTCTCGAGCGACCGCACCGGTGGCAGCCGCTGGGCGATGTTCGACCAGCAGACCCGCACGGCCCGATTCTACAGTCCGGGCCCCGACACGAGTCTCGCCGAGATGTGCTTCGTGCCGCGCAAGACCGGCGCGCCGGAGGGTGACGGCTATCTGATCGGGGTGGCCTCGCGGCGCAAGGAGTACGGCCGCTCGGACCTCATTCTGGTCGACACGCAGCACCTCGATGACGGGCCGATCGCGACGGTCAAGATGCCGTACCGAGTCCATGGGCAGATCCATGGATTCTGGGTGCCGGCGGACCAGCTCACGACCTGACGCCGGTGCATCGCCCCGGGATCAGCGGCCACCGTAGAGGTACTGCAGCGCGACGCCGACGAAGACGGCCATGCCCACGTAGTGGTTGTTGAGGAAGGCGCGCAGGCAGGCGGCCGGCTCCCGGCTGCGGATCAGCCACTGCTGGTACGCGAAGAGCAGCGCGGCGGTTGCAAGCCCGGCGTAGTACCACCGCCCGAAGTGCATGTCGCGGCCGGCAAGGGCGAGCGCAAAGAGGGTGAGCCCCTGCAGAAAGCCGATCATGGCCTTGTCGAGGTCGGCGAAGAGGATGGCCGTCGACTTGACCCCGAGCTTCAGGTCGTCCTCCCGATCGACCATCGCGTAGATCGTGTCGTAGACCACCGCCCAGATCACAGCCGCGATGAACAGGACCCAGGCGACGCGCGGGAGCGCGCGGGACTGAGCCGCAAAGGCCATGGGGACGCCCCAAC
>JASHTK010000210.1 GCA_030040575.1 Gammaproteobacteria bacterium | reverse complement strand
GCACCGACAGATGCTGCTGCGTGTGAATCTCCTCGACCACCGGGAACTCCGCGGCAGGAAGGCTCGACAGCGTGAAGCGGCTGCGCCCTGCCCTCAGTGTCGCTCGATCCCCCTCCGTCGTGAGGCTGACCGAGGCCTTCTCCGGCAGCGCGCGGAAGATGTCGAGAAGCTTCCGCCCCGGCACCGTCACCTCACCGGGCTGCTGAACAGTCACCTCATGCGTCGCGACGAGCTCCACCTCGAGATCGGTTCCAGTGATGCTCAGTCGGTTCTCGCGCGCAGCGAGGAGCACGTTCGCGAGGATGGGCATCGTCTGGCGGCGCTCAACGACGCCGATGACGTTCTGCAGGGGACCGAGAATATCTTCACGCGCTGCCGTAATTTTCATGTTGTGCCGTGAGAGACCGCGGGCCTCTTTAAAGTCTTTTGGTTCAAGAAGACGGTTGTGGAATCTTAAGAGGCTGTGGACATGGGGACAACTTGGATAAGAAGCTCTCGATCAACGACTTGCCGTGCGTAGTCCCCGTGAGCGGTCGGCGGAGCAGCTGGCGAGGAGCTGTGCGCGGCCTGTGGGTAATCCCGCTGTCCTGCCGATGCGCGCGTGCTATCCCCAGCTGATCCACATCAACCGGTCAGAGTTCTCAACAGGTTCGAGTAATCCTCGCTCATCCGCTGCTCGGTGCCGCGGAGCTCCTTGATGCGCTTGCAGGCGTGTAGCACGGTCGTGTGGTCACGGCCCCCGAACGCATCACCGATCTCCGGCAGGCTGTGGCTCGTGAGCTCCTTCGCGAGCGCCATGGCGACTTGACGCGGCCGCGCGACCGAGCGGTTGCGTCGCTTGGATAGTAAATCACCCATGCGCACTTTGTAGTAATCGGCGACGGTCTTTTGAATGTTCTCGATCGTGACGAGCTTCGCTTGCAGCTGCAGGAGATCGCGCAGCGCGTCCTTCGCGAACTCGAGGGTAATGGCATGGCCGGTGAAGCGCGAGTTCGCGATGACGCGGCGCAGGGCGCCCTCGAGCTCGCGCACGTTCGAGCGGACGCGCTTAGCGATGAAGAAGGCGACCTCCTCGGGCAACGCGATGCTCACGACTTGCGCCTTCGTGAGCAGGATCGCGACGCAGGTCTCGAGCTCAGGCGGCTCGATGGCAACCGTGAGCCCGGAGCCGAAGCGCGACCGCAGTCGCTCCTCGAGGCCCGCGACCTCCTTCGGGTAGCGGTCGCAGGTGACGATCACCTGGTGCTGCCCCTCGAGCAGCTCGTTGAAGGTGTGGAAGAACTCCTCCTGTGAGCGCTCCTTGTTCGCAAAGAATTGGATGTCATCGATGAGCAGCGCATCGAGCGAGCGGTAGGCGGTCTTGAACTCGTTCATGGTGCTGTGCTGCAGGGCGCGCACCATATCGCCGACGAAGCGCTCCGAATGCACGTAGGCGACGCGCGCCTCGCCGTCGCGCTCCTTGATGAGATGCGCGATCGCGTGCATCAGGTGGGTCTTGCCGAGGCCGACGCCGCCGTACAGGAAGAGCGGGTTGTACGCGCGGCCCGGATTCTCGGCCACCTGCAGCGCCGCGGCCTTCGCGAGCTGATTGCTCTTGCCCTCGACGAACGCCGCGAAGGAGAACTCGGGATTCAGGCGCGCGCCGACGACGATGCCCTCGGCTCGCCGCGGCTTCGCGCCGACGGGGCTCGGCTGCGCCACGTGAGCCTTGTTCCGCGAGCCGACCTCCACAGTCACGATCGGGGCACCGCCCGTCGAGGCATCGCGGAGCAGCTCCCCGAGCCGCGGCAGCAGATTCGCGTTGACCCAGTCCACCACGAAGCGGTTCGGCGCGAGCAGCTTCAGCGCGCCGACGCCCTCGACAGCCTGCAGCGGGCGCACCCAGGTGTTGAACTGCTGCTCGGGCAGCTCGGCTTCGAGCGTGCTCACGCAGCGAGACCACAGCGAGGCCTCCACGAGCATCGTCCCCCGTGACGTGCGAGCGGCTTTGAGGAAAAGGACGCGCAGTCTATACCCGCCCCGGCCCGACCTTAAAGAGCGGCCGTATTGACACCCTGCACGCGGACGGCTTAGCCTTGCCGCCCTTCTCGCGGAGCCCGGGACGATGAAGCGCACCTACCAGCCGAGCAAGCTGCACCGCAAGCGCACGCACGGGTTTCGCGCGCGCATGGCGACGGCGACCGGCCGCAGGGTCCTCGCCCGCCGGCGCGCGAAGGGCCGCCGCAAGCTCATCCCCTGAGCCCTCCAACGTGCCAGCACGAGGCGCCGGCCTCGAGCGCTTGAGGCTTCCGCCGCCGCGGCGCCTGCGCCGGAAATCCGACTTCGAGGCAACCTACGAGCGCGGGTGGCGCCTCGGCGATCGCTGGTTCGCGATCGTCGCGCGCCCGAACGAGGCGGGAGGGGCGCGCCTCGGCCTCGCGGTGGCGACCAAGGTCGCGGGCAACTCCGTGCGGCGCAACCGGGTGCGACGGGTGATTCGGGAGAGCTTCCGGCTGCGCCAGCACGGCCTGCCGTCCGTGGACATCGTGGTGAGCGCGCGCGAGCGCGTCCGCGGGGCACGGAACGACGAGCTGCGCGCGAGCCTCGATACGCTGTGGGACCGACTGGGAGAGCGATGCGCCTCGTTGCCGAAATCCTGATCCGGCTGTACCAGTGGACGCTGAGCCCGCTCTTGGGGCCCGCGTGCCGGTTCCATCCCACCTGCTCGCAGTACGCGCTCGAGGCCATTCGCCGCTTCGGCGTCGTGCGCGGGAGCTGGCTCGCCGTCTGCAGGATCGGCCGCTGCCATCCCTGGCACGAGGGAGGCTACGATCCCGTACCGCCGCAGGGGCGGTCCTCGCGTCCCGCGCTCAAGTCATGACCGGCAATTACCCTCGATTCCTCCTGTGGTGTGCGCTTGCCATGGCGCTCTGGCTCAATTACCAGACCTGGTTGCACGACTACGCTCCGCCGCCGACCGCGGGCACGCCGGGCGCCGCGGCTCGGGAGCGCGGACTTTCCGCGGAGCACGCGCCGGATCTCGACT
>JASHTK010000209.1 GCA_030040575.1 Gammaproteobacteria bacterium | reverse complement strand
GCTCGATGCGTACGGCTGGCGGCTCGCGCTCCTGCTCGGCGCGGCGGCCGTACCGTATGGATGGTGGCTGAGGACCGGCCTGCCGGAGACGCGGTACGCCCGGGAGCCTGCCGCGTCACGCCTCGCCGGCAGCGAATCGGCGGCAGCGCCGGCGGGCGCGCGACCCTCGATCGAAGAGCACGCGCGCCGGCTCACGCGCCGCGAGTGGCGCATCCTTGCGCTCGGCCTGCTCATCCTGTCTGCCGGCACGGTCGGCACCTACGTCTCCACGTACGTCGTGACCTATGCGCAGCACACGCTGCACCTTTCGGCCCGGGCAGGCTTCCTGGCCGAGCTCACGAGCGACCTCGTCGGTCTGCCGGCCGTGTGGGTCGGCGGGCGGCTCTCCGACCGCTACGGCCGCCGGCCGCTCAACCTCTGGAGCAACCTCGCCTTTCTCGCCGCGATCTATCCCACCTTCCTCTGGATCGCGTCCGCGCCGTCCGATCACTCGCTGATTGCCGGCATGGCGCTGCTCGCAGCGCTTCACGACCTGTCGATCGGCTCCGTCCTCGCGGCCCTGGCCGAAGCCCTGCCCCGCTCGGTCCGCAGCGCGAGTCTCGGCACCGTCTACTCGCTCTCCGTTGCGCTCTTCGGCGGCACCACGCAGCTCGTCGTGACCTGGCTCATCCATCTCACCGGCCGCGCCATCGCGCCCGCGTGGTATCTCATGGCCGCGACGGCCGTCGGACAGATCGCGCTCATGCGGTTCCCCGAGACCGCGCCGGTGCAGCCGTCCGCCCGGATGTCGCGGGCGGTGGACATGCCACCGCCCTAGCGGCGCAGAGGAGCTCAGGCCGCGGGGCTCTTCTGCACGTACGAATGCTTGCCCCGGGCGTTCCAGCGATACAGATCCTCATTCCCGCAGTGCGGGCATTTGATGACGCTCAGGTGATCGTCGAATTCGGACACTGTTGACTTACTGCCCCCTTCCGCGGCGGGCGCGAGGGCAATGACGAGCCCACAGGCGGCGCTCTTGCACAGCCAGCCCTCGTAGACTTCCCCAACCACCATCTGTTGCTTTGACCGGACCTCGACGCGGCGCACGGCCGCGGAGCTCACCGGCCGGCGCAATGGCGTCCCTCGGCTCTTGGTTGGACGTTTGATCGCCATCGGCACCCTCCCCCGCCCGAGCGGTTCGCGAGAGCCTACCGCGGCGCCGGGCACGACGCTACCGCCGCAGCGCTGCGCGAGGCCCGCGCGCTCAGCCGTGTCCGATGTAGTCCATCCGCCCACCGTCCACCGTCAGGACCTGCGCGGTGATCCAGCCGGCCTCGGGCGCCGCGAGGAACACCACCGCGCTCGCCACGTCCTGCGGCTCGCCCACTCGGCCGACCATCGTCTTCTCGGCGAGCCGGCGCTCCGTCTCCGAGCCGCGCTCGCGAAGCGCTCCGCCCGTCATGTCGGTCCGCACGACGCCCGGCGCGACGGCGTTCACGGTGATGCCGTGCCGTCCGAGCTCAAACGCGAACCGGCGCGTGAGGATCAGGACCTCGGCCTTGGTCGCCGCATAGAAGGTGCTGGCGGGAAGCGCCGTGCCGATGCCCGCGATCGAGCCGACGTTCACGATGCGCCCGAAGCCGCGCTCGCGCATCGCCGGCGCGACCGCTCGCGTCGCGTGAATGAGGCCATCGACGTTCACCCGCCGCATGCGTGCGTAGGCCTGCGCATCGAAGGTCTCGAGCGTCGCCTGAGCGATCACGCCCGCGTTGTTCACGAGGATGGTGACCGGCCCGAGCTCGGCGCTGGCCCGGCCGATCATGCGATCAACCGCATCCGGGTCCGCGACGTCCGCTTGGATCGCGATCGCCCGTCCGCCCGCGTTCCGGATCTCGCGGACCACAGCCTCGGCGGCGTCGGGGCGCGCGGCGTAGTTCACGCAGACGGCGGCGCCCTTCGCCGCGAGATGGCACGCCGCCGCCCGCCCGATTCCGCGCGAGGCCCCCGTCACGACCGCCACCTGCTCGTGCCACTCGTGCATCGGAGCCTCCTCACCGACCCGCTCGCGCGAGCAGTCCGCGCAGCCGGTCCCAGTCAAAGGCCGGGCCCGGATCGGTCTTGCGCCCCGGCGCGATGTCGCTGTGGCCCGCGATGCGCTCGGGGCTGAGCGTCGGGTAGGCGATGAGCAGCGCCTCGATGAGCCGCGCGAGCTCGCCGTACTGGGCGTCGCCGTAGGGCTCCTCGTCCGTGCCCTCGAGCTCGATGCCGATCGAGAAATCGTTGCACGCGGGCCGCCCTCGATACTGCGACGCCCCGGCGTGCCAGGCGCGGAGGCCGAACGGAACGTACTGCACGATCGCGCCCGTGCGGCGGATCAAGGCATGCGCCGAGACGCGCTGGCCCGCGATCTCGCGAAAGGACGGGTGTGCATCCGCCGGCAGTCCGCCGGTGAACAGCCGATCGATCCACGGCCCGCCGAACTCTCCCGGCGGCAGGCTGATGCCGTGCAGGACGATGAGGTCGATCGTGACGCCGCTCGGACGCTCGTCGAGATGGGGCGAGAGGACCTGCCGCGCCCCCGCCGCGAGACCCGTCGCGGGATCGACGTGGAGCGGTTTTGCTGCAGAATGCGTGCTCATGGCCCTGCCCGACCGCACTGTACCGCACGGACGGCCCGCGGGCGTAGCACCGCCACGCACGGCCGCTTCAATGGAGAGCTCCGGATGACGCCCGCATCGACCGCAAACGCCCGCTACGCCGCGCGCGACCTCGCGCACGTGTGGCATCCGTGCACCCAGATGAAGGATCACGAGGGGCAGGTGCCGATGATTCCCATCCGGAGCGGACAGGGGGTGTGGCTCGAGGACTTCGACGGCCGGCGTTATCTCGATGCCGTGAGCTCGTGGTGGGTGAACCTGTTCGGCCACGCCAATCCGCGCATCAACGCGGCCGTGCGCGCCCAGCTCGAGCGGCTCGAGCACGTGATCCTCGCGGGCTTCACGCACGAGGCCGTCATCGACTTGAGCGAGGAGCTCGTGGCCGTCGCGCCGGGCGGGCTCACCCGCTGCTTCTATGCCGACAACGGCTCCGCCGCCGTGGAGGTCGCCGTCAAGATGAGCTTTCACTACTGGCGCAACCGCGGCAGGACGGACAAGCGCCGCTTCGTGACGCTCGCGAACAGCTATCACGGCGAGACGCTCGGCGCGCTCGCCGTGGGCAACGTCGAGCTCTACAAGTCGGTCTACCGCCCGCTGCTCATGGACGTGATCACGGTCCCCTCGCCCGACTGCTTCCTCTGCGAGCCGGGGGAGTCCTGGGCGGATCACTCGCGCCGGCTGTTCGCATCGCTCGAGCAGGCGCTCGCGCGCCACGCGCGCGAGGTCGCCGCGGTCATCGTCGAGCCGCTGGTGCAGTGCGCGGGGGGCATGCGCATGTACGATCCGGTCTACCTCGAGATGCTGCGAGCGGCGTGCGACCGCCACGAGGTGCACCTGATCGCCGATGAGATCGCGGTGGGATTCGGCCGCACGGGCACGATGTTCGCGTGCGAGCAGGCGGGCATCCGCCCGGATATGCTGTGCCTGTCGAAGGGGCTGACGGGCGGCTACCTCCCGCTCTCCGTCGTCATGACGACCGAGCCGATCTACGCGGCGTTCTACGACGAGTACACGCGCCTCAACGCCTTTCTGCACTCCCACAGCTACACGGGCAACGCGCTTGCCTGCGCGGCGGCGCGGGCCACTCTCGGCATCTTTCGCGAGGACCGCGTGATCGAGCGCAACCGCGCGCTCGCGGCGCATCTCGCGGCCCGCGTGCGCGAGCTTGCCGACCACCCGCACATCGCCGACGTGCGTCAGTGCGGCATGATCGCGGCCGTCGAGCTCGCGCGCGACAAGGCGAGCCGCACGCCCTACCCCTGGCAGGAGCGCCGCGGACTCGCGGTGTACCGCCACGGCCTCGAGCGCGGCGCGCTGCTGCGGCCCATCGGCGATGTGATCTACTTCATGCCGCCCTACGTGATCACTCCCGGGGAGATCGACTTCATGGTCGAGGTGGCCCGCGAGGGCATCGATCGAGCGACGAGCGCCTGACCGCCGCGCCGACCGAGATGCGTCCCCCCCGAGTCCATGTCGATGAGCCGCTCGCGGCGCACTCGCGCGCCACGCTGCGCGGCGCGGCGGCGACCCACATCAGGCGGGTGCTGCGCCTCGGGCCGGGCGCGGAGCTCACGGCGTTCGACGGACGCGGCGGCGAGTATCCCGCCACGATCGCGGCGCTGAGCCAAGACCGGGTCCTGCTCGCGATCGGTGCGCAGCGTCTCAGCGAGCGGGAATCGCCGCTTGCGGTGACGCTCGCGCAGGGCGTCTCGCGCGGCGAGCGCATGGACCTCGTGGTCCAGAAGGCGACCGAGCTCGGCGTGCGGCGGCTCGTGCCGCTGCTCACGGAGCGGACCGTCGTGCGCCTCGATGCGAGGCAGGCCGATGCGAGGCGGCGTCACTGGCGCGGGGTGGCGATCGCCGCCTGCGAGCAATGCGGCCGCAACGCCGTGCCCGAGATCGCATCGCCGGCGAGGCTCGCGGCATTCCTGTCGTCGCTCGAGCCGGAGGCGACGCGGGTCGTCCTCGCGCCCGCGGGCGCGCTCAAGGTCCGCGACCTCGCGGGCGCCGATCGCCCCCTCGTCTTGCTGATCGGCCCCGAAGGCGGGCTGTCCGAATCCGAGCAGCGGGCCGCGAGCGATGCGGGATTCCGCGCGCTCAATCTCGGTCCCCGCGTGCTGCGCACCGAGACCGCGGCGATCGCCGCGCTCGCGGCGCTCCAGCAGCATCTCGGGGATCTGTGACGGCGGCTCGCCGTCAGCTCGCCGTCAGCTCGCCGCCGCGCTGTGGGTCTCGTCGGCGATCATGTCCTCGAGCCGCTCGAGATCGGGGACCCAGGGGGTCTCGTTCACCATTCGGATCTGGCAGATGACGGGCGAGCGCTCGGAGAACACCCGGGAGTTGTCGGGCCGCACCACATCGGAGCTCACGCGCACGAGCTGCGGAAAGCCCTGCGAGACGATCCCGAAGAAGCCCGCCTCGACGCGCGCACCGATGCAGTGGAAGACGACGACGCGCGAGCGGCCGGAGGCGGCGGGGATGTGCTGCCCGCAGGCGCCCTCGAAGGAGATGAGCGGCACGTGCCGGCCGTTCCACGCGATCGTGCCGATGTACCAGGGTGGCGCGCCCGTCATCTCGGAGGGCGCTTGAAACCCGACGACCTCCGCGACGCACGAGCGCGGGATGATGAGCCTCGCGTCCACGAGCGGGATGAGCAGGCTGTAGATCTCCGCGACGCGCTCGGTCATGAGGGCTCCCGCTCGGGCCTCAGCTCGCCGCCGCGGCGCCGGCCTCGGCCTGGCGCACGCCGGTGAGAGCGTCGCGGCGGCGCTCGACGAGCGGCGCGATGGCATCGAGCAGCTGCGCCTCCTGGTACGGCTTGCCGAGATAGTCGTCCACTCCGAGCTCGATCGCCCGCGCGCGATGCTTCTCCCCGGCCCGGGAGGTGATCATGATGATCGGCACGTCCTTCAGGCGCGGATCGCCCCGCACGTGCGCGGCCACCTCGTAGCCGTCCATGCGCGGCATCTCGATGTCGAGGAGGATGATGTCCGGCACGTGCTCTTGCAGGAGCGTCACCGCATCCATGCCGTCGCGCGCGGTGAGCACGCGCATGCCGTTGCGCTCGAGCAGGCGCTGCGTGACGCGGCGCACGGTGATCGAGTCGTCCACCACGAGCGCGAACGTGCGCCGATCGGCGCGCTCGCGCGGCGCCGTGGTCCAGCGCCCGCGCCACTCGCTGCGCACCAGGGCGCCGATGTCGAGAATGATGACGATGCGCCCGTCCCCGAGAATCGTCGCGCCGGAGATGCCGCGAATCGAGGAGATCTGCGGGCCGACCGACTTCACGACGATCTCGCGGCTGCCGATGAGCTCATCGGCGATGAGACCGGTCGAATGCTCGCCCGCCCGCACGAGCACGACCGGCACCGTCACGTCGCCGTCCGGCAGCGGCGAAGGCTCGAGGCCGACGAACGTCGCGAGGTGCTGGAAGCGGTACTTCTGCCCACCTTGATCGAACGTCGCCGCCTCGCGGCCGAGGTGCGCGACGACCTCCTCCTTCGACAGTCTCAGCACGCCCTCGACCGTCGGCAGCGGCAGCGCGTAGTACTCATCGCCCGTGCGCACGACGAGCGCGTGGCTGATCGCGAGCGTGAAGGGCAGGCGGATGGTGAACCGCGTCCCCGCGCCGGCCCGGGTCTCCATGTTGAGCGCGCCGCCGAGGCGCTTGATCTCCGTCGCGACGACATCCATGCCGACACCGCGTCCGGCTTGCTGCGTGACCGTGCCGGCGGTCGAGAAGCCGGGCTCTAGAATGAGCTGCATCGCATCCTCGTCCGAGAGCGTGCGGCCCGGCTCGATGAGGCCGAGCGAGGCCGCCTTCTCGCGGATCGCCTTGAGGTTCATGCCGGCGCCGTCGTCCGCGATCGTCACCATGACCTCCGCGCCCTCGCGCTGCAGCGCGAGCCGGATGGTGCCGGTATCGGCCTTGCCGCGCGCGCTGCGCTCCTCCGGCGCCTCGATCCCATGCACGACGGCGTTGCGCAGGATGTGCTCGAACGGCGGCATCATCCGCTCGAGCACTTGCCGGTCGAGCTCGCCCGAGGCCCCGTCCACGACGAGCTCGACGCGCTTGCCGCTGTCCGCGGCGGCCTGCCGCACGATGCGCGCGAGGCGCTGCACGTGCCGCTGGAACGGCACCATGCGCGTGCGCATGAGTCCGTTCTGCAGCTCGGTCACGGTTCGCGCCTGCTGCTGCAGCAGATTCTGCGTGTCCTGCGCCATCGTCTCGAGCAGCTGCTGGATGCTCGCCACGTCGCTCGCCGTCTCCGCGAGCGCGCGCGAGAACTGCTGGATGGCGGAGTAGCGGTCGAGCTCGAGGGGATCGAAGTCGCTGCGGTGGCCCGCCTCGCTCTCGTGGCGGTGCAGGATCTGCGCCTCGGTCTCGATCTCGAGCTTGCGCAGCTGCTCCTTCAGGCGGATGACCGTCCGGGAGAGCTCTCCTAAGTTGAACTCGAACGAGCCGAGCTGCTGCTCGAGCCGGGCGCGCGAGATGCTCACCTCGCCGGCGATGTTGAGGAGCTGGTCGAGCAGCTCCGCATCGACGCGCGCCATCTCGGGCCGATCCGCCGGCGCGACCGGCTCGCGCCCGGGCGGCACCGGCTGCGGGGCGAGCAGCCCCTCCTCGGCGGCCGCGGATCTTGCCGCCTCCTCGGTGCCGGCACCCTCGTGGATCTCGACAGGCTTCGCGGCCCATGCGGACGGGGCCGGCGGAGCGATCGTGCGGACCTCCGGCGCACGCGCCGGCGGCGGCGGCGCAGGGGAGGGCTCGACTTCGGGGACCGCAGGCGTCGCCGTGTGCTCGATGTGCGCCGGGCGGCCCGGCGTCCGGCTCTCGCCTGCGGGCACGGC
>JASHTK010000208.1 GCA_030040575.1 Gammaproteobacteria bacterium | reverse complement strand
GTGATCGGCGTGCCGCGCACCGCGTTCAGCACGCGCCGGGCCACGACGGCGCCGTCCGCGACGCCGCCGTTCGGCAGCACGATGGCAAACTCGTCGCCTCCGAACCGGGCGCCGGTATCGCTCACGCGCATCTCGGCGTCGATCCGCTGGACGACCTCGCGCAGCACCGCATCGCCCGCGAGGTGGCCGTAGCGGTCGTTGACGCGCTTGAAATGATCCACGTCGATCATCAGGCAGGCGACCGACTGGCGCGCGCGCTGGGCTCGCGCGAGCTCCTCGCAGAGCCGCGCGTGCAGGTAGCGGCGATTGTGGAAGCCCGTGAGGAAGTCGGTGAGCCCGCTGCGCACCAGCCGCGCGCGGTTCACGGCGTTCTCGATGCACACGCCCGCGATCACCCCGAGATGGGCGAGGAAGTCGCTCGCGAGCTCCCGCGTGAAGCGGCCGGGATCGCGGCTGCCGAAGGCGAGGACGCCCTCGAGCTGGCCGCCGCGAAGGAGCGGAATGAGGGCGACGCTGCCGAGTCCAGCGGCGTGCGGGAGGAGCAGCTCGTGGTCCGCGGTGCGATACGGCCCGAGCCACGGCCGCTCGAGCGCCGCAAGCTGCGGGGCGCGCGCCACGAGCGTCTCGACGAACTGCACCTGCCGCAGGCTCTCCCCGGGCAGTCCGTCTCCGGAGAGCAGATGGCGGATCTCGTGCTGCGGGTCGTGTAGGACGAGCGACACCGCATCGAGCTGATAGGCCGACTCGAGACCGTAGATGAGCTGCTCGAGCAGCTGCACGAGCGAGCCTGCGCGCAGCAGGTCGAGCTCCCGGCCCTGCGTCTTGCGGAGGATGGCCTCGTTGCGGGCCGCCGCCTCGGTGAGCGCTACGAGCCGCGCCTGCAGCTCGCGGTTCTCGCGCTCCAAGGCGGCGATGCGCTCGCTCGCGTCGACGTGGCGCTGCTCGCCGGGCTGCCGCGACCGCCGCATGGCTTGCGCCGCCTTACGCGCGCCGCTCCGCGATGCTGCGGCGGTCTTCGAGGTATTCGCGGCCGCGGCTCATGAGCGCCACGAAGCCGTCGTGGTCCCGGGAGAGGACGGCTGAGCGGACTCGCTCGACGGCCTGAGCGAGCGCCTCGAGCGACTCGGCTCCGTAGTCGTTCAGACGCTGGATGTCGTAGTAGAGCTCGGGACTCTCCTGCGCCACGCGCGCGGCGACCTCGAGCTGGGCGTCGAACGTCGTGCTCGAGATCCGCGCGAGCCGCGGCGCCGCCTCGCCGCTCTCGGCGAGCGCCGTGAAGAACGCGATGTTGAGGGCATGGGAGAGGCCGAGAACGTAGGCGATCAGTCGATCGTGCTCCTCGAGGCTCATCACCACCTGCTCGACCATGGTCGGCGCGAACAGCCCGCGCGCCTCCTCGAGCGCCTCGCGGCAGCCGAGATCGACGAACACGACGTGGCGTCCCGAGAGCAGCTCCGTGTCGGGGCCGAACATCGGGTGAAGGGAGGTGACGCGGCAGCCCGCGGAGGCGAGCGCGAGCAGTCCCGCGCGCAGCGGCGACTTGAGGGAGCCCACGTCGAAGACGACCCCCGGCGGGCGTCGTAGCGCGAGCTCCTGCAGGATGTCGTCGGTCGCGCCAAGGGGTGTCGCGAGCACGATGAAATCCTGGCGCAGGTCGCTCGCGCGCCAGTCGCCGACGCGCAGCGCGCCGGTGGGGGCGCCCGCCGGATCGGCGACCTCGACGGCAAAGCCCTGGGAGGCGAGAAACTCGACGAACCAGCGGCCCATCTTGCCACCGCCGCCGATGACGAGCGCGCGCCGTCCCGAGCCCGCGCCGCGCGCCGCGACGCTCGCCTGCTCCTGCGTCGCGAGCGAGGAGTGGATGAGCAGCCGCATCACGGCCTCCGCGAGCGCCGGAGGCACGCCGAGCTCGGCCGCCGCGGCTCGGGCATTCACGATGACCTCGCGCTCGCGCTGGTAGTCGCGGGTCGGGTAGCCGGTCTCGCGCTTGACCTCGGCGATCCGCCGGCTCGCGGCCTGACGCTCGGCGACGAGCGCGAGCATCCGCCGGTCGATGTCGTTCAGCCGGCGGCGCAGATCCGCCAGGCTCGCCTCATCGGGCTTCATGGTCCACGCACTGCGGCTTCACGGGAGAGGCACTCGCGCTTCATGGTCTCGACACTCGCGGGGCACGGGCCCCTCTTTTAACATGCGGGACATGATGCCGCCGACCGAGCGCCTGAGCGACCCGCTGCCCGCGGAGCCCCTCGCGATCGCCGCGGAGTGGCTCGCCGAGTCGTGGAGGCGGGGCGGGCAGCCGAACCCGAACGCCATGACCCTCGCGACCGCGACGCGAGACGGCCGGCCGGCCGCCCGGATCGTCCTGTGCAAGGACATCGAGGCCCGGCCAGGTTATGTCGTGTTCTACACGAATTACCACTCCCGCAAGGGCCGGGAGCTCGCCGAGAACCCGCGCGCCGCCGCCGTCCTGCACTTCGACGGCCTGCAGTGCCAGGTCCGCATCGAGGGAATCGTGGAGAAGGCGCCCGAGGCGGAGAGCGACGCCTACTTTGCCTCTCGCACCCTGCCGAGCCGCATCGGGGCCTGGGCGAGCGCCCAGAGCGAGCCGATCGAGTCCCGTGAGCGGCTGCGCTCGGCCGTCGCAGCCGCGGCACGACGCTTCGGAGCCCCCGCCCTCGCCGCCGGTCCCTGGGATGCGAATCGTCCCGAGGAGGATCCGAGCGCCACGGCAGCCGAGCCTCACGTGCCGCGTCCCCCGCACTGGGGCGGATACCGGCTGTGGGCGGAGGCGGTCGAGCTGTGGGTCGAGGGCGAGTCCCGCATCCACGATCGCGCCCGCTGGTCGCGAGCGCTGCGGCCGCTCCCCGGCGGGAGCTTCGAGACCGGCCCGTGGTCGGTGGCGAGGCTGCAGCCGTAGGCGCGGCGGCCGCGCCTCGAGGCGGCCGGAGCCGCAGGCGCCTCAGCCCGCGAGCGAGGCGCGCACGGCCTCGTGCAGCGGGCCATTCGTCGCAAGCACCGTCGTGGTGCGCAGGCCGACCGCCTCCCCCGAGAGGTCCGTGAACGCCCCTCCCGCCTCGCGCACGATCACGGTGAGCGCGGCGATATCGAGAATGTTCACGTCCGACTCGATGACCACATCGAGCGAGCCGCGCGCGAGCAGATGGTAGTGAACGAAGTCGCCGTAGCCGCGGATGCGGCTCACGCGCTCAACCAGATCCCCGAAGCGCCGCCAGTCCCCGGGCGAGCGCGCGAGCGTCTTGAGGTTGCCCGTCGAGACGAACGCGGATCCGAGCTCGCCCGTCGCGCTGACGCGGATCGGCTGTCCGTTGAGGTAGGCTCCCGCGCCCTCCTGCGCCCAGGCGAGCTCGCCGTACGCCGGGGCGCTCGAGACGCCGAGCACGAGCCGCCCCGCGCGCATGAGCGCGATCTGGGTCGAGAAGAACGGGCAGTCGCGGATGAAGGATTTGGTCCCATCGAGCGGGTCCACGAGCCAGAACGCCTCCGCCTCGAGGCCGTGCCGACCGCTCTCCTCGCCGTAGAAGCCGTAGGCCGGGAAGCGCTCGGTGAGCACGCGGCGGATCGCCTCCTCCGCGCGGAGGTCCGCCTCGGTGACGGGTGACTGATCGGACTTGGTGCGCACCTCGACGTTGCGCCGGTAGAGCGATCGGATGATCTCGCCCGCCGCCTGCGCGGCATCGAGCGCGGCTTGAAGCTCTCTCGAGGGCGTGTGCATGGAGCCGGTTCGCGAGTCGTCCCGGCGGGCAGCATAATACGGCGATGGGTCACCGTCTCAGCAAGATCTACACGCGCACCGGCGATGACGGCACGACCGGGCTCGGCGACGGCCGGCGCGTCCCGAAGGATGACGAGCGGGTGGAAGCCTGCGGCACGATCGATGAGCTCAACAGCGTCCTCGGCGTGGTGCTCGCCGCCGCGAGCCTCCCGCAGGGCATCGCGCTCTGCCTGACGAGCGTGCAGCACGAGCTGTTCGATCTCGGAGGCGAGCTGTGCATCCCCGGCCACCGCCTGATCGGCTCCGAGCACGTCGCACGGCTCGAGCGGATGCTCGAGCGGCTCAACGACTCGTTGCCGCCGCTCGAGGAGTTCATCCTGCCGAGCGGTGGGCCCGCCACCGCCGCGTGTCACGTGGCGCGCGCCGTGAGCCGCCGCGCCGAGCGGCGCGTGTGGAGGCTCGCGCGGCGCGAGCAGGTCAATCCCGAGGCGGCAAAGTACTTGAACCGGCTCTCGGACCTGCTGTTCGTGATCGCGCGCGTGCTCGTGCGCCACGAGCGCGGCGCCGAGGTGCCGTGGCGCCGCACGCGCGACGAGCCGAGCGCCGGACCGGCTTGACCTCCCGATCGGTGCACAAGGCCGACCGCCCGCTCACCGTTGCGGGCGTGCTCCTTTCCATGTTCATGGGCGCGATGGAGGCGACCATCGTCGCGACCGCCATGCCGACCGTCGTCGAGAAGCTCGGCGGCATCGAGTACTACGGCTGGGTCGGCGCGGTCTACCTGCTCACCTCGACCGTCATGATGCCGCTCTACGGCAAGCTCTCCGATTTACATGGGCGCAAGCCCATCATGCTGCTCAGCATGGCCGTCTTCCTCGCGGGCTCCATGGCGAGCGGCCTGTCGCGCAGCATGACGCAGCTCATCGTGTTTCGAGCGCTGCAGGGGATCGGCGCGGGCGGCCTGCAGCCGGTCTCGATCACCATCATCGGCGACATCTTTGAGCCGGAGGAGCGCGCGCGCATGCAGGGCGTGTTCGGCGCGGTGTGGGGCGTCGCCGCGATGAGCGGACCGCTGCTCGGCGGCCTCATCGTGCGCGCGCTCTCGTGGCGCTGGATCTTCTTCATCAACGTCCCGTTCGGCCTGCTCTCGACGTTCTTCCTCACCGCGTTCTTCCACGAGCACAAGGCGACGCACGCGCACCGCCTCGACCTCGGCGGGGCAGCGCTGCTCACCGGATCGATCGTGACCTTGCTGCTCGGCGCCGGGCGCTTCGAGCCCGAGAGGATGCTGCCGCTCGCGGCGGTGCTGCTCTGCGCCTTCCTCTGGGTCGAGTGCCGCGTGAGCGAGCCGGTCCTCTCGCTCGCGCTGCTGCGCCGGACGGTGATCGGCATCTCGAGCGTCGCGGGCGCAGCCGTCGGTGCCGTCCTGTCATCGACCGTGATCTACTTGCCGCTCTACGTGCAGGCCGTGCTCGGCGGCACGCCGACGCAGGCGGGCGCCACGGTCTCCCCGATCCTCATCGGCTGGCCCATCGCGAGCACCATCGGGGGACGGCTCCTGCCGCGCACCGGCTACCGTCCGCTCGTGCGGACCGGATTCGCCGTCGTGATGACGATGTCGATCGCGCTCGCGGTCCTGCTGCGGCATGGCGCCTCCGCGGTGCCGCTCGGGCTCACGATGTTCGCGATGGGCGCCGGCATGGGCGTCGCCAACTCGGCGCTCATCATCGCCGTGCAGGAGAGCGCGACGTGGCAGGAGCGCGGTGTCGCCACCGCCAGCACGATCTTCTTCCGCACCATCGGCGGCGCGGTCGCGGTGGGCGCCCTCGGCGCCGTGCTCGCCGCGGGGATCGGCCCCAACGTGCCCGCCTCGGTCCTCAATCGACTCCTCGCGCCCGAGCACGGCGGCATCGACGCGGCCGTTGCCACGCGCGTCGCCGGGCAGTTGAGCGCCGGGCTGTACCGGGTGTTCGACGCGATCGCCGTGATCTCGGTGGCCGCGCTCGCGGCGGCGCTGCTCTTTCCGCACAAGCATCTCGCGCGCAGGCCTCGCCCCGCGGACTCCCTCGCGGGGGATTGAGGCGCGCGGGCAGCGGCGGGAGCGGCGCGGCGCGGCCGCGCGATCCGGATCAGTGGAACAGATCCCGGACCCTGCTCAGGAACGATCCCGAGCGCATGCGCTTCAGGGCGGCGGTCCAGCGGTCCTCCGCGAGCAGCTTGCGCGCGAGATCCGCCTCCTCTTTTCTCATCAGCTCGAGGACCCGGGTGTCCTCGTCGTCCTCGAGCCAGTAGCCGTGTTGATTGGTGCAAAACTCCATCTCGAGGTCGTAGAACCGGTAGCGGAAGCGGCTGAGATAGGCGTTGCATTCCGGGCATCGGTCGCTCGTCGGGGTCGCCGCCGTGACCAGGGTGCCCTTCGCGTGCTCGCCGAAGTCGAAGACCTCGTCCTCGAGCTGCTCGAGCTCGTCACGCTCGAGCCACATGCCCTTGCAGGAGGGGCAGTAGCCGACCTGGATCTTGTGCCGGATCGCCGGCGTGAGATCCGCGTTGCATCGAGGGCACTTCAAACTTCGGGCACTCCGGTTCGCTCGGCCGCGAGTGCGGCCGCGAGCGCCGCTCCGGGCCGGGCCTCGCGCTCGGGGCAGCCCGGGCATTGTGCATCTCGGGGGCACGCCGGTGAAGACCTCCTGCCGGGGCACGGTGAGTCGAGCGCTCGGCGACCCTCGGCATTCCGGTAGAGTGCTCGGCGTCCGATCCCGCACCGGGCGGGAGCGAGAGCGCCGCATGCACGATCCCGACCGCGACCTCGCGCCGCTCGCGCGCCGGCACCTCATCGCCGCCACGGTCGGCAATGCGCTCGAGTTCTACGACTTCCTCATCTACGCGCTGTTCGCGATCCAGATCGGGCACGCGTTCTTTCCGAGCTCGACCGCTTACGGGAGCCTCATGCTCTCGCTCGCCACGTTCGGCGCCGGATTCGTGACGCGGCCCATCGGGGCGATCGTCCTCGGGAGATACGCGGACCGTGCGGGACGCAGGCCGGCCATGCTGCTGTGCCTGGTGCTGATCGGCGCCTCGATCGCGGCGATGGCCCTCATCCCCTCCTATGCGCGGATCGGCATCGCGGCGCCGGTCCTCGTCGTCATCGCGCGCCTCGTGCAGGGCTTCTCCCTCGGCGGGGAAGTCGGCTCCAACACCGCATTCCTCGCCGAGGCGGCGAGTCCCGACCGCCGCGGGGCGGCGGTCTCCTGGCAGGGCGCGAGCCAGCTCGCGGCGCTCATCGCCGGCAATCTGGTCGGCGTGGCGCTCACGGCGATCCTGCCGCCCGCGCTGCTCGATGCGTACGGCTGGCGGCTCGCGCTCCTGCTCGGCGCGGCGGCCGTACCGTATGGATGGTGGCTGAGGACCGGCCTGCCGGAGACGCGGTACGCCCGGGAGCCTTCCGCGTCACGCCTCGCCGGCAGCGAATCGGCGGGAGCGCCGGCCGGTGCGCGAGCCTCGATCGAAGCGCACGCGAGCCGGCTCACGCGCCGCGAGTGGCGCATCCTCGCGCTCGGTCTGCTCATCCTCTCTGCCGGCACGATCGGCACGTACGTCTCCACGTACGTCGTGACCTACGCGCAGCACACGCTGCACCTTGCGCCCCGGGCAGGCTTCCTGGCCGAGCTCACGAGCGACCTCGTCGGTCTGCCGGCCGTGTGGGTCGGCGGGCGGCTCTCCGACCGCTACGGCCGCCGGCCGCTCAATCTCTGGAGCAACCTCGCCTTTCTCGTCGCGATCTATCCCACCTTCCTCTGGATCGCGTCCGCGCCGTCCGATCACTCGCTGATTGCCGGCATGGCGCTGCTCGCAGCGCTTCACGACCTGTCGATCGGCTCCATCCTCGCGGCCCTGGTCGAGGCCCTGCCCCGATCGGTCCGCAGCGCGAGTCTCGGCACCGTCTACTCGCTCTCGGTTGCGCTCTTCGGCGGCACCACGCAGCTCGTCGTGACCTGGCTGATCCATCTCACCGGCCGCGCCATCGCGCCCGCGTGGTATCTCATGGCCGCGACGGCCGTCGGACAGATCGCGCTCATGCGGTTCCCCGAGACCGCGCCGGTGCAGCCGTCCGCCCGGATGTCGCGGGCGGTGGACAT
>JASHTK010000207.1 GCA_030040575.1 Gammaproteobacteria bacterium | reverse complement strand
GCGATCTTCGAGACGTGCCGCTCGAGCTGCTCGAGAAGGGGATCGCTCGAGGCCCGCGCGGGCCGATGTCCCGCTCGGCGTCAGCGGCTCGGGGAGGGGGCTCGAGCAGATCGGAGCAGGATGATCCGGTCGCCCACGTCCTGCGCGCGCAGTCCAAATGTCTCGGCCACGCCCTGCGCGAATTCCGTGGAGTCTCCCGCCTGGAACAGGCCGCTCACTCGCAGCACAGCCACCTGCGGATCCTCGATGAGGATGTGCCGCTCGCTGTAGCGATTCATCTCGCGCGCGGCCTCCCCGAGCGGAGTGTCGTCAAAGACGACCTCTCCGTTCTGCCAGGCGATCACCTGCTTCAGCACGGGCCGGTCGATGCTCGGCTCGCGCCCGGGCAGGAACGTGACGCGCTGTCCGGGCAGGGAGAGCACCGTGACCTCGCGCAGGAGCGCGCTCGAGGCTGCGCCGGCCGGCGTGACGCTGATGCGCCCCTCGACGAGCGTGATCGACACCTGCTGCGCGCCGTAGCGGCGGACCTCGAACGCCGTCCCGAGGGCGCGGATGTCGCGGCCGCCCGCCGTCACGACGAACGGCCGGCCGGGCGCGCGGCGGACCTCGAAGAGCGCCTCGCCGCGCTCCAGCCAGACCCGGCGTGAGCGGGAGTCGTAGCGCACGGCGAGGCGGGTGTCGGTATTGAGCGTGATGCGGCTGCCGTCCTCGAGCGAGAGCACGCGCCGCTCGCCCGTACCGGTCGAGACGGCGGCCGCGCGCGAGAGCAGCAGGCCGAGGGCGGCGGCCGCGGCGAGGAGCACGGCGGCGGCGAGCACGAGGGTGCGCCTCCGCGGCCGCCCCTCGACTTCCGAGACGTCCTCGCGCGGCTGCATCTTTGCTGCGAGCCCGCCCGCGAGGTCCCAGGCATCGGACACGCGCTCCCAGGCGATGCGATGCGGCTCGCCGTGCGCGAGCCAGCGGCCGAAGCGCTCCGTAAGCTCCGGGGTGCGGTGCGGGCCGCCGAGGCTCGCGAGCCACGCCGCGGCCTCGGCGCGTACCCGCAAGGGCAGATCCCCGCCTTCCCTGGGTTCGCTGCCGCTCATTCGGAGTGCATCTCATCGGAGATGAGCAGCGCCGCGCGCGCGATGTGCTTCTCGATCGCGCTCACGGAGATGCCCATCGAGGCGGCGATCTGAGCGTAGCTCAGCCCCTGCAGGCGGTGCAGGAAGAACACCTCCCGCGTCCGCGGGCCGAGCTTGCTCAAGCGGCGCCAGACCCGCTCGAGGCGTTGATCGGCCTGCAGGTACTCCTCCGGCCGCGGTGAAAGATCGACGATGTCGAGCTCTTCGACCGGCGCGTCCACGAACAATCGGTGGCGGCGCTGGGCGGACCGCCATCGCTCGATGCGCACCTTCATCACGACGTCGGTGAGGAATGCGGCAGGATTGCGTACGGTCTGCTTCTCTTGAGCGAGGCACAGCCGCACGAACGCATCGTGGATGGCATCCTCCGCGTCCTGCGGCAGAGACCCGCGCCGCACCAGCCGGCGCAACAGCGCCTGGCGGAGTTTCTTCAGTCCGTCCATCGTGGATTCCGCACAGACGTACTGCATATATGTCGATCAGACGTGCGCGGAACCTCATGCGATCAAATATCCAAACTGGAGTGTCGGGCGCCTGATCGTTTGATTATTGATGATTCGCGACGTCCGACGGATCAACACACTCGATCCACTCAACGCGGGCGGCGATCGAGCCGGGAATTAGAGCATATTTTTTTACAAAGGGAATAAGATACGTGGGCCTCGGCCTGTGACACGACCGAGTGGCCCCGCGGCCCGCGCGGAACGGTGGACATGGATGGCGCGCCCGACTCGGATCCACAGACCCGGAGACCTGCACTATCTCGTCCTGCGCGCCAACGCGGGGCGCGAGCTCTTCCCCCGATCCGAGGATTTCGTCGAGTTCGCCGCGCTCGTCGCGCACCACCTCGACGCCTGCCGCATTCGACTGCTCGGCTTCTGCTGGGTGCGGGAGGAGGCACGCTTTGCGCTGCAGGTCTCGAGCGAGCCGCTCGGCAAGTTCGTGCAGCGCGTCGCGGGGCAGCACGCGCAGCGCATCAACCGTCGGGCCGGCGTGCGCGGACACGTCTTTCGCCAGCGGTACCGGACGATCGTCGTGACCGAGCCCCAGTTGCCGCTCGTCGTGAGTCACCTGCACGCGCTGCCGCTGCGTCTCGGGCTCGCGGCGGATCCCGCGGACTACCCCTGGAGCAGCCACCGAAGCTATCTCGGCGCGCACGGAGTCCCCGACGTCGCGACCGAGCCGCTGCTGCGGATCCTCGCAAGCGGCGCTTGCGGCGCGGGGGAGTCCTATCAGCGGATCACCGAGGAGACGATGCGTCGGCTCGCGGCGCTCGCCGACCGCGGAACCAGTCCGGCCGATGAGGAGCGGGAGTTCTTGCGCAGCCTCGCGCCGGCCGCGCGCCGCGGCTCAGGCGACCTTGGCCGCCTCGATCGCCTCATCGACCAGGTCGCCGACCGCCTCGCGGTGCGGAGCGATGAGCTGCGGTCTCGCTCGCGGCGCCGCGTGCTCTCGCTCGGCCGCGCCGTTGTCGCCTGGCACGCCGTGCACTCCGGCACCACGCGGCTCAGCGAAGTGGCACGCTACCTGCGCCGGCACCCCTCGACGCTGTCGATCGCGATCGAGCGCTACCGCGTACGACGTCCCGATCTGTTCAGCGAGCCGCTCGACGGCGAGGCCGTCCGCGGGCCCCCTCGGCCCTCGCCCGAGAGCGGTCAGTAGGCCGCTCAGCGCCCCTCTTTGAGCAGCCGCTCCACGCGGGCGATCAGGGTGGATGGGGCCACCTCCAGCGCATCGGAGAGCTTGCACAGCGTGGTGAGGGTCGCGCGGCGGATGCCGCGCTCGATCTGGCTGATGAAAGTTCGATCGACGTCGGCCTTCTCGGCCATCAGCTCTTGCGAGAAGCCACGGGCCTCGCGCTGCTCGCGCAGCACCCGACCGAAGGCCACCGCGACAGGATCCGCCGGCATGGTTCGCAGATGATTTTCCGTCTGGGACTATTCGTCCACAGACTATAGACGACAGAGGCTAGGAGCTCGCGATCTTCGATTCCGTGAGCACCGCGCTCACGAGCTGGTTGAGTCGGGCGCAGTACTGCGCGACCGGGGGCTCGGAGCTCGACTGCCTGCGCGCCAGGTCCGCGCTCACCTCGGCGAGGCGCCTCTCGATGCGGCCATCCACTTTGAGCGTGTGGGTCAGCAGGGCGCTGACGCAGGCGGTGATCTCCGCATCGAGCTCGCGCGCGTCCATCCCCGCGATCTCGACACCGGTGAGCTCTCGGGGACAACCCGCCGCCAGATGCTCACGCCACAGGCGTGCAAGCTGCATGTGTGTTCGAATCCCCTTAGCCCCACGATCGTGCTCTGGCGGCACGTGCCCGATTCTATACTCGCATGCGCGGCCTGCGCCCACAATGGCTGCGCGGCGAGCGTTCTGCGGCAGTCGCTTACAAAGAGATAAGCGTATGATTTAATGACGGTTCCCCAAACGGCTTCCGCCGGAGAGTCCGCCGGGTGGGCTAGAGTGTGCACGCCCCGGGGGCACGCGGTCGCCGTGCTGCTTCGCACGCGGGAGGTGAGGCGTCATGAGCTCGGACAAGCGCTATGCGGTCGAGAAATCCACCGAGGAGTGGCGCCGTCAGCTGACGGCGGAGCAGTTCCACGTGCTGCGCGAGCACGGCACGGAGCACGCGGGCACGAGCCCGCTCAACGCCGAGCACCGCGCCGGCGTCTTCCGCTGCGCCGGTTGCGGCCAGCCCGTGTTCGAGGCGTCGACCAAGTTCGAGAGCGGCAGCGGATGGCCGAGCTTCTTCAAGGCCGTCGATGGCGCTGTCGCAACCTCCGAGGACGACAGTCACTCGATGCGGCGCACGGAGATGCACTGCGCGCGCTGCGGGGGGCACCTCGGGCACGTCTTCCCGGACGGGCCCGCACCGACCGGCCTGCGCTATTGCACGAACGGCGTCGCGCTCAGCTTCCAGCCCGCGGGGCGCGGCACCGCACCCGCCGAGCCTGCGGCGCCGGCATCGGGCCCGCGGAAGCGCGACTGAGCCCTCAGCGCGGGCGCTCCCCGCTCAGGAACCGCTCGAGTAGCGTCGCTTCCCGGCCCTCGCCCGCCGCATCGCGCGCGATGCGGTCGTAGAGCGCCGAGGCGCCGCGAAACATCTCGGCGGCGGCATCCTCCCCCGCGAACTGCGCGATCTCCTGCATCTCGGCCACCCAGCGGTAGGCCTTCGGCAGCATCCCCGGCACCGTGCGCCGGAACGAGGCGAGGAGCGCCGGCTGACTCTCCGCGAGCTCGGCATGCAGCGCCGGGGCGACGCCTGCGCGGGTCGCGGCGAGCAGCATCGCGGCGCCAGCGGCAATCAGCCCCTTGGTGATGCCGGCGTAGGACATCTTGAGCGCGGACGCCGCGCCAATCGGCGCCTCGAGGACGCGGATCTCGAGCCCGTGGCCCGCGAGCGCTTTGAATCGGGCGGCGTGCGCACCGCAGGCGTAGAAGCTCGGCCCGGCCGCGCCCGCCTGCGGCGGCTGGCCGATGATCCCGGCATCGACGAAGGGCGCGCCGGTCGCGGCGATCGTGTCCCCGATTCGCCGCGCGGTCGCCGGACTCACGGCGTTGCAGTCCACGAATACC
>JASHTK010000206.1 GCA_030040575.1 Gammaproteobacteria bacterium | reverse complement strand
TGGCGGCCGCGCGGATGCGCTTTTCGTGCTCGGCACCCGCGGCGGCCTGCTCGCGGCCGGGCGCGGCCGCAAGGCTCTGTGGGCCGGCCCGGCGGCAACGCGCCTTGCGGGCGTGCCGCAGGTGATCGGGCGGCTGACGGCCGAGCTGTATCGGCTCATCGCAAGCGGGGACGTGACGCGCGCCGAGGTCCTCTTTGCGCGGTGCGAGCGGTCGGCGGCTCCGCGGATCGAGCGGCGCCTGCTGTTCCCCCTCGAGCTTGCGCGGCCGCCCGGGCCGCGCGCGCTGCTGCCGCCGCTGCACACTCTCGCACCCGAGGCGCTGCTCGAGAGGCTGATCGCCGAGTATCTGTTCGCCGTGCTCACGGAGGCGGCCACGGAGTCGGTCGCGAGCGAGAACGTCGCGCGCTTCGAGGCGATGGAAGCGGCGCTCGAGAACGTCTCGAGAAAGCTCGATCAGCTGCGCCAGCAAGCCCGCGAGGCGCGCCAGGAGGAGGTCACGACCGAGCTGCTCGACCTTGTGACCGGGGCGCGCGCGGTGCCGGGAGGCGAGCTCGGGACGGGCGCGCGGAGCTGAGGCGAATTGGCGGCATTGCCGCGAATGCGTATCATCCCCGCACGTCCGCCCCGGCGCGGCGCCAACCATGCTGTCGTCCGAGCTGCTCCGCAACCTCCTCGAATCCGCGCCCGATGCGATCTTGGTCGTCGATCCCGCGGGAGGCATCGTGTTTGCGAGCCGGCAGGTGGAGACCCTGTTCGGCTACGCGCCGCGCGAGCTCATCGGCGAGCGGATCGAGCGGCTGCTACCCGAGCGATTCCGCGAGGTCCATCTCACGCACCGCAGCCGCTACCACCACAACGCCCGCACGCGGCCGATGGGCGTCGATCTCGACCTGTACGCGCTGCGCAAGGACGGGACGGAGCTGCCCGTCGAGATCAGTCTGAGTCCCATCGACGACGGTGCGAGCCTGCTCGTCGCGGCGGCCATTCGCGACGTGACCGAGCGCAAGCGCATCGAGAACGAGCTCACCGAGGCCCGCGAGGAGGCCGACCGCGCGAACCAGGCGAAGAGCCGCTTCCTCGCGACGGCGAGCCACGATCTGCGCCAGCCGCTGCAGACGCTCTCGCTGCTGCACGGCACGCTCCTCAGGGTCGTGAAGGACGCGACGGCGGGAGCGGCCGTCGCGCAGCAGGGCCAGGCGATCGAGGCCATGTCGCGATTGCTCAATGCGCTGCTCGACATCAGCAAGCTCGAGTCCGGCGCCATTCGTCCGGATCCGACCGACTTCGCCGTCGCGGCGCTGTTCGACCAGATGCGCGGCGAGTTCGCCAGTGTCGCGGCGAGCAAGGGGCTCGAGCTGCGGATCGGGCCCGCCGTGCACCACGCCCACTCGGACCCCTCCTTGGTCGGGCAGATCCTGCGCAACCTCATCTCGAACGCCATCAAGTACACCCGCGAGGGCTTCGTGCAGCTCACCTGCCTCGCTCGGCCCGCCGACGTACGCATCGAGGTGGCCGATACCGGGATCGGGATTCCCGCGGATCAGCTGCCGTACATCTACGATGAGTTCTACCAGATCGGGGTGGCGAGCAACACGTCGCGGGAGGGTTACGGGCTCGGCTTGAGCATCGTGCACCGTCTCGTCGCCCTGCTCGGGCTCACGCTCGAGGTGCGCTCCGAGGTGGGCCGCGGGTCGGTCTTCGCTCTGCAGCTGCCGATCGCGACGGCCGCCGAGGGCGAGATCCGCTTGGCGCGGGGCGCGGCGGCGAGCGGGGTCGGCCAGCCGTCCTCCTCGCCCCGTATCCTCCTCGTCGATGACGACCCCGGGGTACGCAACGCGACGGCCATGCTGCTCGGCGTCGAGGGGTACCGTGTCCTCGTCGCCTCCTCGCTCGGCGAGGCGGTGCAGAAGGCGACCGAGCAGCCGGCGATCGACCTGCTCGTCACCGATTATCACTTGAGCGGCGGGGAGACGGGCGTTCAGGTCATTGCCGCGCTGCGCCGGATCGTCGGCGCGGGGTTGAAGGCGGTTCTCGTCACGGGCGACACCTCCTCGAGCATGCGCGATCTCACATCCGACGAGGGCATCCGCCTCGCGAGCAAACCGATCGAGGCCGACGAGCTGCTCGCGCTGCTCGATGCGCTCCTCGCCGGGCGCTGAGACGGCCGGACGCTCAAGCGCTGCACGCCGAAGCGGCCGCCCTCGAGCGCTCATCCGCGCTGCGCCTCAGCAGGCGCTCTGCGCAAGGTCGAGGCGCCGCAGGACCTGATCGAGCGCGTCCGGACCGGCCGTGTCCACCTGCAGCGTGTCGAGTCCCTCCTCGGGACTCGGCGCCTCCACACGCGCTCTCTGCCACTCGAGCACCGGCTCGTCCGCCTCCGAGGCGTCGAGCTCCCCGCGCGCTCGCGCGAGGAGCCGCGCCCGCAGCAGCTCCTCGGGCGCCGCGCAGCAGATGAGATGCACGCCCGTCCCGAGGCGCCGCGCCAGCGTCGCGAAGCGCGCCCGCTGCGCGCGGAGCAGGAACGTCGCATCGACGATCACGGTGTAGCCGCCCGCGAGCGCCTCCTCGGCGGCGCGCGCGAGATCCTCGTATACCGCCTCGCTCGCCGCGCTCGTGTACAAGCCCTCGGACAGCCTCGAGCCGGATCGCGCGCGCTCCTCGAGGCCCGCACGCCGCTTGCGCTCCGCGTCGGACCGCAGATGCACCGCCGCGAGCCGGCGCGCGAGCGGGCGCGCGAGCCAGGTCTTGCCCGAGCCGGAGAGCCCGTGCATGAGGAGCAGCAGCGGCCTGTGGTGACCGAGCGATGCCGCCGCGTGCGCGATGCGCCGGAGATGGTCTCGGTGCAGCGCCTGCCGCTCGGCATCCTCCGCCCCGGCTGCGGCGAGTGCCGCCACCTTGGCGCGCACGAGCGCCCGGTGAGCCTCGTACAGCCTGAGGAGACGGCAGGCGCCGTAGTCGCCGCTTTGCGCGAGGTATCCGCTGCGGAACGCGTGGGCCATCGCGGGCCGCTCGCGGGCGCTCAAGTCGGCCGACAGGCTCGCCACGTCGTCCGCCACGTCGATCCAGCGAAACGCGGGCTCGAACTCGATGCAGTCGAATGCGACGAGGCGCGTGCCGATACGCGCGACGTTGCGGCAGTGCAGGTCGCCGTGGCATTCGCGCACCCGGCCGCCTGCGCGGCGGGCGGCCATCCAGGGCGCAGCGGCCGCGAGCCGGTGATCGAGGGTGCTGCGCAGCGCGAGGACGTCCGCCGTGGTCCCGAAGATCGCTCCAGCCTCCGCGCACTCCGCGAGGTTGCGCGCGAGGAGCGCTTGCACCTCGGCCGGACGCCCCCAGGCCGCCGTCCCTCCCGCGGCCGGAAGCCGCGCATGGATCAGGGCGAGACGGCGTCCGAATGCCTCGAGCTCGTCCGACTCGATTCGCCGGACCTCGAGCAGCCGGTCGAGCTCCTCCTCGCCGCGGAACCGCCGCATGCGTACGGCATGCTCGAGGATGCGGCCGGTCACTCCGATCCGGGCCTCCCCGCGCACCTCGACGATCGCGCAGACCTCGAGGTACAGATCGGGAGCGAACCGCGAGTTAAGACGCAGCTCCTCCTCGCAGAAATGCCGGCGGCGCTCCCGATCGCGCAGGTCGACGAACGGGTAGAGCACCGGCCGCTTGATCTTGTACGCGAACTCCCCGGCGAGCAGCACCCAGGAGATGTGGGTCTCGATGAGCTCCACCGACTCGACGCCGTGCGGATACGCTTGCGGGCTTGCGAGCCCCGCGAGGGAGAGCGGTAACCGTGCGCTCATCGGGTGTTGTCTTCCCTGCTCGATCGGCTGGGATGCCTCGAGCCAAAGCCTGCTGCGCGCCACCATCCCCGATGCGGCCCGCGCAGGCGATGCGTACTTTCCGAATGCAGCGTTGCGCACCGCGCGTACGCGAAAGCCCGGATGCCCCGCGCCCGATCGAGGCGCGTACTGTTCAGCCTCCTGGAGCGCCGAATGACACCGAGACTGCGACGGATCCTGCTGCCCCTGCGCGACCTGCGGCACGTTCCCGTGACGGCGCTGCGCAAGGCGGCCTCGATCGCCCGGCCGACCGGCGCGGTGATCGAGCTCTATCATGTGGTGGACGCGCGCTCTGGGGTGGACGCCCGCTCTGGGGTGGACGCGCGCTCCGCGGCGCGCGCCGCGCGGCGGCGGCTCGAGCGCATGGCTCGATCGCTCGCGCTTCGCGGATGCCATGTCCGCGTGGGCGTCTCGCACGGCGCTCCGCCGCACGAGCGGATCGTCCGCCGAGCGCGCACCTCGCGAGCGGATCTCGTCATGGCGGGCTCCCGCGCGCGCGGACCCGCGGGCCGGCTGTTCCTGCAGAACACCGACTGGGAGCTCATCCGCTACTGTCCCTGTCCGCTCCTGCTCATCAAGAGTCACCGCGCCTACCGCCGGCCCGTGATCCTCGTCGCCCTCGACCCGTTTCATGCCCATGCGAAGCCCGCGCGGCTCGACGATCGGCTGCTCGCGGCGGCTCGGGCGCTCGGGCAAGTCCTCGACGGCTCGGTGCATGCCTTCCATGCCTACCGGCCGCTCATCGCGAGCGTCGAGGGACCGCTCGGTGAGCCGCTCGTGTGGGAGAGTCCGGCCGTCGAGGAGGCGCACGGCGCCCAGGTGCGCCGGCGCTTCGAGCTCGTGGTGCGGAGAGCCGGCATCTCGCGCGCGCGCGGCCATCTCGCGCTCGGCGATGTTCGCGGCGAGCTCGATCGCGCGGTGCGGCGGCTGCGGGCTGGTCTCGTCGTGATGGGGGCCGTCTCCCGATCGGGTCTGAAGCGCGCGCTCATCGGCTCGACGGCGGAGCGCGTCCTCGACAGGCTCACCTGCGATGTGCTCGTCGTGAAGCCCCGCGGCGCGGGCGGTCGGCTCGGCTACTCCGGCACCACGATGAGCCGCGCGCCCCGCGGCTCGCGCGCCACCGGATCGTGAAACTCGCGCGGTTTCACGACGAGGACGTCGCAGGCGAGGCGATCGAGCACCTTCTCGGCGGTGTTGCCGATGAAGAGCCGATCGAGGCCGGATCGGGAGACGGCCCCCATCGCGACGACTCCCGCGCCGATCTCGCGGGCGACCCGGGTGATGGCCGGCGCCGGGTGAAGCCCGACGAGGTGTTGCCGGCGCTCGGGAATGCCGCTCGAGCGCACCGCGTCCCGCAAGGCGGAACGCGCCGTCCAGGCCGCATTCGCCGCGAGCCGCTCGCGGTCCGCCTGGGCCTGCGCACGCCGTT
>JASHTK010000205.1 GCA_030040575.1 Gammaproteobacteria bacterium | reverse complement strand
CTGCCGCTGATGCTCCTTGCGGCGTTCGTCGCGGTCTACGTCGTGCTCGGCATGCTCTATGAGAGCTTCGCCCATCCGCTCATCATCGTCTCGAGCATTCCATCGGGCATCCTCGGCGCGGTGCTCGCGCTCCTCGCGACCGGGACCGAGCTCGACCTCGTCTCCTTCCTCGGCATCATCATGCTGATCGGCATCGTCATGAAGAACGCGATCATGATGGTGGACGTGGGGCTCGACGGGGAGCGCCGCCTCGGACTCGAGCCGGCCGCCGCGATCGCGCGCGCCTGCGGCCTGCGCTTCCGCCCGATCATGATGACGACGTGTGCGGCGATCGCCGGCGCCTTGCCGCTCGCTCTGTCGTTCGGGGAGGGCACGGCGATGCGCCGTCCGCTCGGCATCTCGATCGTCGGCGGCCTGATCGTGAGCCAGCTGCTCACGCTCTACACGACGCCGATCATCTACCTCAGTGTCCATCCCGCCTCGCGCAAGCGCTCGGCGGAGTGGTCGCCCCCGCGGCTCGCCTCCGGCGACCCGGGGGCGCGGGTGGGCGCATGACCGCGCGCGGGAGTGAAGCACCGGCCGGCAGCTGCTCCGGTACGCGGCTCGCCCGTCTGTGCGCTCTCGCCTGCGCGGTGGTGCTCGCCGCCGGATGCGCCGTGGGTCCGAATTACAAGCGGCCGATCGTGCCGAGCGCGGCGAGCTACAAGGAGGTGGACGGCTGGAAGCCGAGCGAGCCTGCCGATGTCCTCACCCGCGGCCCGTGGTGGAGGATCTTCGGCGACGGCGTGCTCGATCAGCTGGAGAGTCAGGTCGCGGTCTCGAACGAGAACGTCAAGGCCGCCGCGCAGGCGGTCGATGAGGCCCGGGCGCTCGTGCGCGAGGCCGAGGCGAGCTTCTGGCCCTCCGTCTCCGTCAGCGCGTCCCGCGAGCGCACGGTGGAGGGCCTCGGAACCACCACCGGAATCTCGCTCCCCGGCGGCACGACCTCCGGGACCTCACCGTTCACCGAGACGCTGAACACCTTGTCCGCAACCGCGAACTGGAGCCTCGACATCTGGGGTGAGACGCGGCGCACCGTCGAGAGCGAGAAGGCATCCGCGCAAGCGAGCGCCGCCGCGCTCGCGACCACTCAGTTGACCGCGCAGGCCGATCTCGCCACCGATTACTTCGAGCTTCGCTCCCAAGATGAGCTCGAGTTCCTGCTGGTCGACATCGTCGCGGCGGACGACAAGGCCTTGAAGATCACCCAGGCCCGCTATCGCGACGGCGTCGCCTACAAGGCCGACATCCTCAGCGCCGAGACGGAGCTGCTCACCGCCCAGGCGCAGCAGGTCAACGCGCAGATCGAGCGCGCGACGCTCGAGCACGCGATCGCCGTGCTGATCGGCAAGCAGCCCGCCGAGTTCTCCTTGAAGGCCGAGCGGCTCGCGAGCATCGTTCCGACGGTGCCCCCGGGAGTGCCCTCGACCCTGCTCGAGCGACGCCCGGACATCGCGCAGGCGGAGCGCGAGGTGGCGGCGGCGAATGCCCAGATCGGCGTCGCCATCGCGTCCTTCTTCCCGAGCCTCACCCTCAGCGCCTCGGACGAGTATGAAGGCACCACCTTGAGCAAGCTCGTCCGCGCATCGAACCAGATCTGGTCGTTCGGACCCTCGCTCGCCGAGACCCTCTTCGACGGCGGGCAGCGCCTGGCGGAGGTCTCCGAGGCGCGCGCGAGCTATCGCGAGAGCGTCGCGAATTACCGCCAGACGGTCCTTGCCGACTTCGAGCAGGTCGAGGATCAGCTCGTGACGCTGAGGGTCCTCGAGAAGCAAGCCGTGCTCGAGGACGCCCTCGTCAAGGCCTCGAGAGAGGACGAGACGCTGACGCTCGAGCAGTACAAGGCGGGCACCGAGCCGTACAGCAGCGTCATCACCGCTCAGACCACCCGGCTCGATGCCGAGGAGACCGCGTTGACCGTCCAGCTCGACCGCTTCACGGCGAGCATCGCGCTCATCGAGGCCCTCGGCGGGGGCTGGGACGCCTCGCAGCTGCGTTAGCCGCTCGGGCGGACGCTCACGTCGCGAAGAGCTGCGCGCCGATATCGCGGAACGACTTGAACTCGAGCGCGTTGCCCGAGGGGTCGAGGAAGAACATCGTCGCCTGCTCGCCCGGCGCGCCTTGGAAGCGCACGTGCGGCTCCACCACGAACGCGACGCCCCGGCTCCTCAGCCGGTCGGCGAGCTCGCTCCACTGCGGCATCTCGAGCACGACCCCACAATGCGGCACCGGCACGGCGTCGCCGTCCACCGGGTTGAAGTGCCGGCCGACCTGGCCGTCCTTGCCGAGCGCGGGATTGAGATGGCACACGAGCTGATGGCCGTAGAGATTGAAGTCGACCCAGTGAGCGCTGCTGCGGCCTTCGGAGCACGCGAGCACGCCCTGGTAGAACGCGCGGGCCTCCGCGAGATCGCGCACTTCGATCGCCACGTGAAAGGGTGTGAGGGACATCGCTCGAGCCCGCCGCCGCCGCCGCCGCCGCCGCCGCCGCCGCCGCCGCCGCGCAAGAATAGTCGGGCCGGCTGCGCGAGGCCAGTGCCGCTTGGGTCTCGTCCCGGTAAGATGAGCGGCGCATGAAGCCCCGCTACACCTTCCGAGGTGCGGTCGTTCGAGGTGACCCCGCACGACGCGCGCCTGCGGCCGACGTCCGAGCCGCCCGCTCGGCACCCGCTCCGGTTCGCGTCGGGCGCGAGACCGCCGGGCGCGCGGGCAAAGGCGTGTCGGTCGTCTCGGGGCTGCCCCTCGCCCCAGCCGAGCTCGAGCAGCTCGCCGGGCGGTTGAAGAGGCTCTGCGGGGCGGGCGGCGCGGTGAAGGATCGCGTCATCGAGATCCAGGGCGATCACCGCGACCGGATCGTCGCCGAGCTCTGCCGGCTCGGTTACGAGGCGAAGCGCTCCGGGGGC
>JASHTK010000204.1 GCA_030040575.1 Gammaproteobacteria bacterium | reverse complement strand
TGCTCGGGCCGGCGGTGCTCGGGCCGGCGGTGCTCGCCGCCGATGCGCCGCCCCGAGTCTTCATCGAGACGCAGGTCCAACCGACCAATCCGTACGTCCAGGCCGCCGCCCGCATCACGGTGCGGGTCTACAGCGCCCGAGCGCTCTACCACGCCGACCTCGACCTTCCGTCGACCGCGGACGTGGTGGTGCGCCAGATCGGCGCCGACGGGCGCAGTGTCGCAAGGCGCGGCGGCCGCTCGTACGATGTCCTCACGCGTGCGTACCTCGCATTCCCACAGCGCAGCGGCGCGCTCGGCCTGAAGGGGGCCGTGCTCAGCGCGCAAGTCCTCTCGTCGGTGGGCCGGGCGGGCTTGTATGACGGGCCGGGCGGGCTCGCGCCCTCGCCGTACGGCTACGGTGCGATGGTGACGGTCCAGACGCTCGAGTTGCGGGGCGAGCCGATCGCACTCGCGGTGCGGCCTCGTCCAACCGGCGCGGTGGCAAGCTACTGGATGCCGGCCCGCGCGGTCACGCTGACGAGCGCATGGCGTCCCGCGCTGCAGGCGCACGTCGGGGATGCGTTCACGCTCGACCTCACGCTGCAAGCCGAAGGGCTCGCGTCCGAGCAGCTCCCCGATGTGTCCGCCCTGCTCGAGGTGCCACCGGGCCTGAAGGCCTACCCCGACGAGCCGAAGCTCGACGACTCGAGCGAGGGCGACACCCTCGTCGGCCGCCGCGAGCAGAGCATCGTGCTCATTGCCGATCAGCCCGGCCGCTTCACTCTGCCCGCGATCGAGCTGCGCTGGTGGGACACGGCCCGGGACGTGCCGCAGCAGGTGGCCGTGCCGGCGCGAACCATCGTCGTGTGGCCCGTCGAGGGCACGGCGCAGATCCCGGCCGCGCGGCCAGCCGAGCTCGCCGACCGCGGCGCCGCGACGCCGGTCCACTTCGGCCGCGCCGATCCGTGGCTGTGGGCGAGCGTTGCCCTCGGACTCGCCTGGCTCGCGACGCTCGGTGGATGGTACGGCTCGCTGCGCAGCCGGCATCCTGCGCCACGGTCTCCCAAGAGGTCGGTCGCCTCGGCCAGTGCGGCCCGGCCGAGCGCCGAGCGCGCGCGGACTGCGTTCCTTCACGCCTGTCATGCGGACGATCCGCGCGCCGCGCGGCGCCATCTGCTGGCGTGGATCGACACCGCGGGACTCGCGCCGTCACCGGTGGGACTTCAGGGATTCTCGAGGCGGATCGCAGATCCGGACCTCGAGAGGCTGCTGCGAGAGCTCGACCGCGCGTGCTACGCGGGAGGCGCCTGGCGCGGCGCAGCGCTCGCACGCGCCCTGTCCGAGCTGCCGGCTGCCGTGAAGCGCACTCCGGGCGAGGAGTCCGAGCTCGCCCCGCTCTACCGCTGACTCACGCCGAGCGTCCACCGCCGCGAGCGGAGGCGCGTCCGCGATGCGCGGCCTCGAGAGCGATCCGCCGACCGGTGCGGCCCCCGCGCCTGCGGCTGGTAGGATAGTCGAGGACCGAGCCACACGCGCGCGAGGGTCGTGACCATCGAGCTGCCGATCGTTTCGAGGCACGAGGAGGCGGGAGACCTCACCCGGGTCCTTTGGGCGCTGCTCGCAGGGTTGCCGCTCGGGGTCGGCCTCGCCGGCGCCGCTCAGGGCCCGCAGAGCGTCTACCCACCGGCGGCGCGCGGCGCTCATGTCGACCTCTATCACGGCGTCGCGGTGGCCGATCCGTACCGCTCGCTGGAGGACATCGATTCGCCCGCGACGCAGGCGTGGGTGCACGCGGAAGACACGCTCGCGCGTGCCCATCTCGCCGCCATTGCCGGCCGGCAGGCGATCGCCGACCGCTTGACGAGCCTGTGGAATTTCGAGCGCTGGAGCCCCCCGGAGCGGCACGGGCGCTACTGGTTCTACACGCACAACGACGGACTGCAGAATCAGCCGGTGATCTTCGTCACGTCCGATCCGCAGAGCCCGGGGCGGGTCCTGCTCGATCCGAATACGCTCTCGAGCGACGGCACCGTCGCGCTGCGCGACATGGCGATCAGCCCCGATGGACGCCTGCTCGCCTATGCGCTCTCCGATGCGGGATCGGACTGGCAGACCTGGCACGTCCGGGACGTGGCGACGGCGAAGGACCTCGCGGACGAGCTGAACTGGTCGAAGGCGGGCGGCGGCAGCTGGCGCCACGATGACTCCGGGTTCTACTACACTCGCTACGCGCCGCCACGGCCGGGCGCGGCGCTCAAGGCGGCGAATGAGTACCAGAAGCTCTACTTTCACAGGCTCGGCACCCCGCAGAGCGCGGATGTCCTCACGTACACTCGCGGGGACGATCCCGACTGGTTCGTCGACGGCGAGGTGACGGACGACGGGCGCTATCTCATCGTCGAGGCGAACCACGGCGATCAGGTCGAGAACACGCTCCTCGTGGAGGATCTCACGATGCCCGGCGCGCGGATCGTGCCGGTCATCGCGAGGCCCACCGCCGTCTTCAACGTCATCGGCAACCTCGGCACGACGCTTTACGTGCTGACCGACGACTCGGCCCCTCGCTACCGGATCGTCGCGATCGACCTCGCGAGCCCCGCGCGCTCTCGCTGGCGCACGGTGGTGCCGCAGAGCGCGGAGACGCTCGTCGCGGCAAGCCTCGTCGGCCGACAGCTGATCGGGCAGTACCTGAAGGACGCTCACAGCGCGGTGCGCCGCTACTCGACGCGGGGTAAGCTCCTCGGCGAGGTCGATCTTGCCGGCATGGGCACGGCGAGCGGCTTCCAGGGTCACCTCGAGGACTCCGTCACCTACTACGACTTCAGCAGCTTCACCACTCCACCGAGCATCTATCGGCTGGACCTCGCGACCGGGACGAGCTCGCTGTGGCGGCGGCCGCAGGTCGGCGGCTTCACGCCGGCCGACTACACCGAGCGGCAGGTGTTCTACGCCAGCCGCGATGGGACGCGGGTGCCGATGTATCTCGCCGCTCGCCGGGACGTGAAGCTCGACGGGGCGAACCCCACCTTGCTCTACGGTTACGGTGGATTCGACATCTCGCTCGAGCCCGCCTTCTCGGCGGCGATTGCGGCGTGGATGCAGATGGGCGGGGTGTTCGCGACGGCGAACCTGCGCGGCGGCGGGGAGTACGGGGAGGCCTGGCACCGCGCGGGGATGATGACGCGCAAGCAGAAGGTGTTCGACGATTTCATCGCCGCGGCGCAGTTCCTCATCGCCCACCGCTGGACGAGCCCGAGGCGGCTTGCGATCTGGGGCGCCTCCAACGGCGGGCTGCTCGTCGGCGCGACCGAGGAGCAGCGGCCGGACCTGTTCGCGGCCGCGGTGCCGCAGGCGGGCGTGATGGACATGCTGCGCTTCCGCGACTTTACCGTCGGCAGGGGATGGGAATCCGAATACGGTTCCGTGGACGACCCGGCGCAGTTTCGTGCGATGCTCGCGTACTCGCCGGTGCAAAACGTCCGGCCGGGCGTCGATTATCCCGCGACCCTCGTCACCACCGCCGATCACGACGACCGGGTGTTTCCGGCGCACAGCTTCAAGTTCACGGCCGCCCTGCAGCACGCCGATCCGCACGGCCGGCCGATCCTGCTCAGGGTGGAGACGCGCGCCGGCCACGGCGCCGGCGAGCCGACCTCGAAGCGCATTGCGGAGACGGCGGACATCTACGCGTTCGTGCTCGAGGCGATGGGGCTCGCGCACTGAGACGTGCGCCCGGTCCCGCCGGCCCCCCGGGCCGCGCCGGCCACGGGATGCGCCACGGCGGCTGCGCCCGCGGCTAGCCCCAGACCTCTCTCGCCGTCTCGACGACGAGCTCGAGCTTCGCGCGCTGCTCCGCCTCGGAGAGCGCGTTGCCCTCGGCCGTCGAGGCGAATCCGCATTGCGGGCTCAAGCAAATCTGATCGAGGTCGATGAATCGCGCGGCGGCGTCGATCCGGCGCTTCAGATCGTCCTTGCGCTCCAGGGCGCCGCGCTTGGTGGTCACGAGGCCGAGGACCACGCGCTTGCCCCGCGGCACGAAGCGCAAGGGCTCGAAGCCGCCGGAGCGCTCATCGTCGTACTCGAGGAAGAAGCCATCCACCTCGAGCGAGCCGAACAGCGCCTCGGCGACCTGATGGTAGCCGCCCGAGGCGGCCCACGATGAGCGGAAATTCCCGCGGCACAGGTGCACGCACACCGTCATCCCGGCCGGCCGATGCGCGAGCGCGCCGTTGATCAGGTCGATGTAGGCGAGGTGCTGAGTTGCGGCGTCGCCCCCGATGCGGCGGACATGCTCGTGCTGGGCCGGGTCGTTGAGGTACGCGAGGCTCGTGTCGTCGAGCTGCACGTACGTGCAGCCGAGCGCGGCGAGCGCGGCGATCTCCCCCGCGTAGAGCCTCTCGAGGTCGCTCCAGAACGCCTCGAGATCGGGATAGACGTGCCGGTCGATCGCCGAGTCGCCACCGCGATAGTGAAGCATGCTCGGCGAGGGAATCGTGATCTTGGCGCTCGCGCGGGCGACGGATCTGAGGAAGGCGAAGTCCGCGCCGAAGATCGGTTCCTCGTGCCGCAACCGCCCGGTGACCTCGAGCCCGGAGGAGGCGAATTCGATGTTCCCCGTCGCGTTCTGGAAGCGCACCGTGAGCGGACGCTCGCCGCGGGAGACCCCGCCGATTCGATACAGGAAGTCCAGGTGCCACGCGCCGCGGCGGAACTCGCCGTCGGTGACCGCCTGGAATCCGAGGTCCTCCTGCAGGCGCACGGCCTCGCGAATCGCCCGGTCCTCGGCTTCCCGCAGCTCTGCCGCGGAGAGCGCGCCGGCTTGATGGCGGCTGCGCGCCGCGGCCAGCGCCGGCGGCCGCAGCAGGCTGCCGACGTGCTCCGCCCTGAACGGCGGACCGAGGCCGCGCGCGCCGCTCGAATCCTCTCGCGCCGGAGTGCCCGTCTCGGCACCGTGTGTCGCCGCCGCCGTGCCCGCCGCCGCGCGTGCCGTCGCTGTCGTTTCCCTCATGAGCCGACTCCCTTGTTGCCGCCGGGTAATACGATAGCGCGCCGACTTGAGTACTTTTGGGCCAATCTTGGCCACGATCTCGGTTTGAATTAGTATGTTTGCACTACGACCGACGGCAAGGCGGCGCGATGTCAGGCTCCGGGCTCGACAAGACCGATTCGAAGATCCTGCAGCGGCTCGCCAAGGACGGCCGGATCAGCTGGCGCGACCTCGCCGAGGCGATCGGCCTGTCGCTCACGCCGACGCTGCGGCGCGTCCGGCGCCTGCAGGAGCAGGGGTTCATCTCGGGATTCGCCGCGCGCTTCGACGAGCAGCGCCTCGGGGTGGGGATCACGATGTTCGTCTCCGTGACGCTCGAGCGTCAAACCGAGGAGACGCTGAGGGTTTTCGAGCGCCGCATCGTCGACGTCCCGGAAGTGATGAGCTGCCACTTGATGACGGGCCAGGGGGATTACTTGCTCCGCGTCGTCGCGTCGGATCTGGCGAGCTACCAGCGATTCATGCTCGACATCCTCACCCGCATCCCGGGTGTCGCGCACATTCAGTCGAGCCTCGCCATCAAGCCGGTATTCCAGCGGGCGGCGCCGCCGATCCCCCGGGCGCGCTAGCGTGCCGCCTGCCGCAACGAACGGACCGAGCTGGGCCCTGGCGATCCACGGCGGGGCGGGGCCGCTGCCGCGCGGCCTGCCGCGCGAGGAGCTGCAGGGCGTTCGCGATGCGCTGTGGGGCGCGCTCGAGGCGGGGCGCGCCGTCCTCGCATCGCGCGGCCACAGCCTCGATGCGGTGCAGTGCGCCGTGCGGGTCATGGAGAGCTCCGGTGTGCTCAACGCGGGGCTCGGCGCCGTGCTCAATCGGGAGAGGCTCGTCGAGCTCGACGCGGCGCTCATGGACGGGCGAGATCGCCGGGTGGGAACCGTGGCAGCCGTCCGGCACGTCGTCCATCCGATCGACCTCGCGCGCGCGATCATGGACGACGGCGAGCACGTCATGCTCGCGGGGCTCGGTGCGGAGCAGTTCGCGCGCGAGCGCGGGCTCGAGCTGCGGCCCGACGCGGACTTCGTCACGGAGCGGCGCCTGAAGGAGCTCGAGCGAGCGGACAAGACGGTGCCGCGCGCGGACGGCTCCGACCGCGTCGGCTGGCATCCCTTCGGCACGGTCGGCGCCGTGGCGCTCGATCTGCACGGCGCGCTCGCGGCGGCGACCTCCACCGGCGGCCGCACCGGCAAGCGGCCCGGCCGCGTCGGCGACTCGCCGATCATCGGCGCCGGCACGTTCGCGGAGAGCGCGGTGTGCGCCGTCTCGGCGACCGGCGCCGGGGAGTTCTTCGTCCGCTTCACGGTCGCGAGCGAGGTGCGCGCGCGCATGAGGTACCAGGGAAAGAGCCTCGAGGCCGCCGCTCGCGAGGTGATCGCCGAGCTCAAAGCAGCGGGCGGCGAGGGGGGGCTCATCGCGGTGGACCCCCGCGGAGCGATCGCCATGCCCTATTCGTCGCAGGCGATGCTCCGGGGCCGCGCGAGCGCCGAGCGGGAGCCGGAAGTGATCATCGAGGGGTGAGGCCGAGGGCCCGCTCGGGCGCGGGTCGCCCGATGTGCCATCCGACGCGCCGCTCGATGCGCGGTGAGGCGCGCCGTCAGCTGCGCTGGAGGAAATCGAGCGCCGCCGAGCAGCGCTGCTCGACCTTCAGGCAGAGCAACTCGTCGGCGCGCGTCCGCCCGAGGTTCACCGCGGCGATGGGCTTGCCTTCCCGTGCCGCGGCCTGCGCGAAGCGGTAGCCGGAGTACACCATGAGCGAGGAGCCGACGACCAGCATCGCGTCGGCGCGCTCGAGGCCGCGCATCGCGGCCTCGACCCGGAGAGGCGGGACGCTCTCGCCGAAGAAGACCACGTCCGGCTTCAGCACGCCTGCGCACGCGGGACAGTCCGGCACGTCGAATGCGGAGAAATCGAGCCCGTCGAGGTCCGCATCGCCGTCGGGCGCGTCGCTCGCGTCGAGGTCGCCCCAGGCCGGATTGCGCCGGAGCAACTCGAGCTGGAACGGCTCGCGGGGCAGCAACCGATCGCAGCTCGTGCAGCACACTCGGTCGAGACGGCCGTGAAGATCGATGACCTCCTCGCTGCCCGCCGCCTCGTGAAGCTGATCGACGTTCTGCGTCACGAGCCGCTCGATGCGGCCGCGCCGCTGCAGCGTCGCGAGCGCGCGGTGCGCGCCGTTCGGGAGCGCCCGGCGGAAGCGCCGCCATCCGATGAGACTGCGCGCCCAGTACCGCCGGCGCGTGCCCGGGTCGGCCATGAAGGCCTGGAACGCGACGGGTCGAGCGCGCTTCCAGCCGCCGTCGGCGTCCCGGTAGTCCGGGATGCCGGACTCGGTGCTGCAGCCGGCCCCGGTGAGGACGAAGAGCCGGGCGTGGCGCTCGATGAAGTCCCGCAGCGCCCCGCCGTCGGGGGATCCCATCATGAGCGGCCCCCGCGGGGCTGTGCCTCAGCCGGCCGGCCTGCGAGGAATCGAGCGAACGAGGGCTTGGTCGCCGTGAGGATCTCGAGGATCGCCTGGCGGTCGGAGTCGGAGAGGAACGAGTAGGTGCCGCTCGCATCGCGCCCGCTCAAGATGTCCGCGAACCGCCCATAGACGTAGGTCCTCGCAGCATCGGGCAGGGCGTCGAACGAGGCCGAGTACACGAGGTAGCTCAAGGGGTACTTGAACAAGCGGGTGGTCAGGTCGAGCTCCCGCAGGGAGCGGCCGAGCCGGTCGCGCGGTCCGCGGGCCTCGAACCAGGCCTGAAATCCCGAGTCGCCGCGGATCGGGCTCGTGAAGCGAGTCGCATCGACGAAGAGCATCGCAGCGACGAGCGAGTCCAGGTATTCCTTGAGCGCCGCGCGCGTCTTCTCGGGCAGCGCGGCGAGACCTGACCCACCGGGCGGATCGGCGGAGCCGCTCCCGCCCGGGCGCGAGCGCCCCTGCCGCGCCCGCGCGAGGGCCTCGCGCACCTCGAAGTTGACGCGCGTGATGAGGTTCTGCACGTCGACCTGGTGCTGCAGCACGAGCAGCGCGACGATGTCGCTGCGGTCGGTCAAGTAAGGCCGCGTATCAAACAGGGCATCGAGGGTCGCGAGGTTGCCCCGGCGCACCTTGTCGAGCTGGACGAGCTCGTAGACGCTGTGCACCTGGATGTTGCCGAGGTGCACCTGATCGCCCGACCGGCCCGTCACGTACCAGCCGCCCCAGCGGTACTTGAGCGGGGTCTGATCGCTCGTGATGATCTGCCCCTCGTGGGTGAGCTGGTTGCCGAGCACATCCGTGTAGGTGGACATGAGCAGGAAGCGGGGCACGCCGCCGCCCGAGAGCTCGTACGTGTCGTGACAGGCGAGGCAGTCGAGGATCTTGCGCTGCAGGCGCACGCTCTCGCTCGGGCGGTTTGCCAGAGTGTAGAAGACCTGGCCGAGCTTGCTGTCCATCGCCGCAAGCTCGAGGTTCTCCCCGCTCCCCTGCACCCAGCCGACGTAGGTGTCGTCGTTGAAGTAGATCGCGCGCGGCGTCGCCGCCGTGATCGCGTTGGTCTGCAAGCTCGTCTTGGAGTACACGAGCGCCTGGGAGCTCGGGTCGATCCCGAGGGCGCTCAGCAGCGAGTCGAGATACCCGCGGGGCGCGCGGTACTCGAGGCTCACCTCGCCTCGCTCGATCCGGGCCTCGAGCCGCGCAACGGCATCGTCCCGTGCCGCCCGCGCGTAGCCGATGACCGGGTACTCCGTGTCGTACGTGAGCGTGGTCGGCGCCCCGAAGAGGCTCGTGTCCGAGCCGGCCGATGCGGCGTCGCCCGAGCTCGCTCCGGCCGCGCCTGTCGCGCTGGCCACGGCGGACGCCGCAAGCGCCGTGGACGCGGTGAGCGCGAGCGAGGCGACGCAGAGCGCGGCGAGCAGAGGCGAGGCGCCTCGCGCCGGGTGGAAGAGCCGACTGTCCGACACCTGAGTCATGGATCGACTCAGTGTATCGTTCATGACGGCCTCGGGGCAGCCTCGAGACTCGGGCTGCGGCTTTTCCGTCGCGAGCGGCGCACAACGCGGGTAAAGTGGCTGCCGCAGCAGGCGCCGCCGCCGGCCACGAGGCTCATCGCACGACCATGCCTTCGCGTCCGCTCAGATTGATCTCCTCGATGGCCGCCCGCGAGGTGCTCGGCGAGCTCGCCGCCCGATTCGAGCGTGCGACGGGACAGGCGGTGACGACCGAGGCGGCCGGGGGCGTCGATGTGGCGAAGCGCGTGCAGGCGGGCGAGGCAGTCGATGTGGTCGTGCTCGCGAGCACGGCGATCGACAAGCTCATCGCCGAGGGCCGGCTGCTCGCCGGCAGCCGTGTGGATCTCGCAAGGTCGGGTATCGCGGTCGCCGTGCGCGCGGGGGCCGCGCGTCCCGATATCGCGACCGAGGACGCCGTGGAGCGCGCGGTGCTCGCGGCGAGGTCGGTGAGCTACTCGACGGGCCCGAGCGGGGTGTATCTCGAGAAGCTGTTCGAGCGCTGGGGCATTCTCGATCGGATCCGCGGCCGCATCGTCGTGCCGCCTCCGGGCGTTGCGGTCGGCTCGCTCGTTGCGAGCGGAGCGGCGGAGCTCGGATTCCAGCAGCTGAGCGAGCTCGTGAGCCTGCCGGGCATCGACGTCGTCGGACCGCTGCCGCCTGCGATCCAGACCGTCACGACCTTCTCGGGTGCCCTCTCCATTCATTGCAGCGCGCCCGAGGCCGCGCGCGCGCTGCTCGATCACATGGCCTCCGCCGGCGCGCTCGAGGCGAAGCGACGCCACGGCATGGACGGCGCCTGACCGCGGCGCCCCGCTCGCGTCAGCCGGCTTGCCATGCAGCTCGACCGAGCGAGCGCTCGCCGGGAAGCTTGCGGGCGGCGGGATCCTTGATCAGATGCAGCACGCGCGGGAACAGATCGTCGCGAGTGCGCGTGCTGCCGATGTGGATGACGCCGGTTGACTTGAGTTCGGAAGCGAGCACGTCGATCGCGTGCTCGAGCGTCTGGCCGTCGAGGGAGCCGAGCACGTCGTCGAAGATCACCCAGGGCGGCGCGTGCAGGACGACGCGGACAAAGGCGAGCGCCTGTTGCTCGTCCGCGCTCAGGGCCTGGTCCCAGTCGCGTGCCGCATCGAGCGCCTGCGCGAGCCGCTCGAGGCCGAGCCGCTCGAGCGCGTGGCCGAAGGCGGCCGGCTCGAAGCTCTCCACCGCGAGCGGGTACGCGAGGACCTCCCGCAGGGTGCCCGGAGGCATGTAGGGCATGCGAGGCACGTAGAGGATCGTCTCGCCCTGCGGCCGCACGATGTGCCCGGCGCCCCACGGCCACAGCCCCGCGAACGCCCGAAAGAGCAGGGTCTTGCCGACGCCGTGCTCCCCGAGGACGAGCACCCGCTCGCCGGCCTTGAGCTCGATGCTCCTCTCCCTGAGCAGCGTGCAGCCTGCCTGCGAGGCGATCTCGAGGCGCTCGATCGAGATGCGACCCGGAGGGCCTTCGAGGAGCGCGATCCGGCTCTCCACCCGGTGCAGCATGTCGCAGGTGATCACGGCGCGGCGGAAGCTCGCGACACGGAGCAGGGTCGCGCGCCAGTCGGCGATGGTGCTGAAGTTGTCGACGAACCAGCGCAGCGAGGACTGCACCTGATTGAAGGCGCCCGCCGCCATCATCAGGCCTCCGAACGACAGCTCGCCCGCGAAGTACAGGGGCGCCGCGGCGAGGATCGGCGCGACGATCGTGAACCAGCCGTAGCCCGCGGTGACCCAGGTGAGCTGCGTGAGACCCCTCACCAGGGCCCGCATCGCGACGAGCACCTGCGCGAGATCGAGCTCGAGCCGCCGCGCCTCGTCGGATTCCCCGCCGGCGAGCGAGATGGCGTCGATGTGCTCGTTGACCCGCACGAGCGAGAAGCGCAGGGTCGCCTCGCGGGCGTAGCGCTCCGCGTTGCGCCCGATGAGGTTGCGCCCGGCCCAGTAGGAGAGGAGCGACGCCGAGCCCGCGTACACGACGGCGGCCCAGACCATGTAGCCCGGGATCGCAAAGGCGCGTCCGGCAATGCGGGCGCTGAACGAGCTCGAGAGGCTCCAGAGCACGCCGACGAAGGCGACGAGCAGGATCGAGGCCTGCAGCAGCCCGATCGCGAGGTCGGCGGAGAGCTCGGTGAGATGGCGCGCATCCTCGTGCATGCGCTGATCGGGATTGACGCCGATCGACCCCGCATGAGCGAGGCGGAAGGCGCGGCGCGGCAGCATCCAATCCTCGATGAGATCGTGGACCAGGCCCTGGCGGAGCTTGAGCTTCAACATCTCCCCGAGCCACTTCTGCGCGACGTTGAGCACGAGCAGCGTGCCCGCGATGATGGCGAACACCCCGAGCTGCTTGAGGAACTCGCCGGGCTCGCGGCGCGAGAGGGCATCGTAGAACGGGGTATTCCAGCGGTTGAGGCGGATCTGGCCGTAGGCCGTCACCGCGACGACCACGAAGATGGTCGCGCCGAGGGTGAAGAGCGCGTTGCGCACGGGGGAGGCCCAAAGAGCCCGGGCCATCATCCACAGCTGGGAGGCAAGCCCGGCGCGCGCCGCGTCCTCGACCTCGGCGGCGGCGCCGGCTCCTGCGGACTCTTCTGTCATGTTTGCGACCTTTGCGTGGCGATGCCGGGGTCGGCAACTGTTCGCGAAACGGCGCCCTGCTCAACCCTCGCTCAGGCGCGCTCGAGCAGGGCGAGCACCGCCGCGAGCGGCTCCGCCCGCGCCTCGATCGTCGCGGCGACGGCCGCGATGTCGTTGAGGTCGACCACCGGGATCCCGGCGCTCGGCAGCGGCTGATCGCTCGCGACGGCGATGATGCGGTCGTCGCCGGGATGCAACGGGCTCTTGCCGATCGCCTGGCGGAAGACCTCCAACTTCGGGAGCCGCTCGGACTTGAATCCCTCGACGAGGACGAGGTCGCAGGGCGCGAGCCTGCGCAGCAGCTCGGCGAGGCTCGCCTCGGCACCCGCCCCCACCTCGTGCATCTGCACCCAGCGCCGCGCGGAGGAGACGATCACTTCGCCCGCGCCGGCTTTGCGATGCTCGTACGAGTCCTTGCCCGGCGTGTCGACGTCAAAGGAGTGATGGGCGTGCTTCAACGTCGCCACTTTGAGGCCGTGCTCGGTGAACCGCGCGATGAGCTTGACGAGGAGGGTGGTCTTGCCGGACCCGCTCCAGCCGACCACGCCGAGCACGCGCGTGCCGCGTCCGCCCGTCACCACCGGTAGACGCTCGCGAGGAAGCCCGCGGGATATTCCTGCTGCGGCGGCAGCTCGGCGAAGCCGTCCGTGCCCGTGAGCGCGAGGAAGTCGCCGGGACCGTTCGTCGGCCGGGGAACCGCGGAGCGCGCCCCGCGCTCGTCCCAGCGAATGCACACCGGCAGGAACCGCGTGATCGCGCGGCTGAACCGCATGGGTGAGGCGAGCGCCGCGGGCTCGGGCGGCGCCCGTGCGGTGCCCATTGCGGCGGCGATCGCCGGAACGACGTAACGAATGAGGCAGACGAGCGTGGCGACCGGATTGCCCGGCAAGCCGAACACCGGCCGGCCTTGCGGGCCGACGCCGAACCACATCGGGTGGCCCGGCTGCTGCGCGACATGGTGAAACACCTCGCGCGCGCCGAGGCTCCTCAGCACGTGGGGCACGAGGTCGAACTTGCCCTTCGAGAGCCCTCCGCTCAGGATCAGCACGTCCCAGGCCGCAAGGTGCAGCGCGAGCCGGTCGCGCAGCAGGCCTTCATCGTCCGGAATGTGGTCGTTGCCGATTCGCTCGAAGCCGCGCTCCTTCAGAGCGGCGATGATCGCGTACGCGTTGGAGCGGCGGATCTGGTGCTCCGCGATCGGCGCACCGGGCTCGATGAGCTCATCGCCGGTTGAGACGACCATGAAGTCCGGTGGGCGGCTCACCCGTACGCTCGCAAGGCCCGCCGAGGCGACGACGGCGATCTCGGGCGCCCCGAGCGTGGTGCCGGCCTTGAGCATGGGTACGCCCGGCCGGCTGTCCTCTCCGCGGCGCTGGACGTTGCGGTAGGGCGTGCCGGCGACCTGCGCCGCGAGAGCCGCGATGCCGTCGGACACCGCGTACTCCTCGACCGGGATCACGCAGTCCGCGCCGCGCGGCAGGATCGAGCCGGTCATCACCTCGATCGCATGCTCGCCGCCCGCGAGCCGAAGCGCTGGAGCCCCGGCCGCCTGGATGCCCTGCACGAGGAAGCGGCGGACACCGCGCCCGAACACGGCACTGTCGATCGCGATACCGTCCATGCACGCCCGATCGAAGGGCGGATTGTCCCGCTCGGCGTATACGTCCTCGCGCAACGTCCGACCGATGCACTGCTCGAGGGGCCGGGACTCGGCCGGCCAGGGAGCGAGCTCGGCGTCAATGGCCTCCTGTGCCATCTGCGGGGTGATGAGTGTGGGGCCTCGGATCATCGGTCGGGCTCGCGCGTGCGAGAGCCACGCCCGCAGTATAGCGAGTTGGGGGCGGGCCGTTGTGGCCGATCAGGTGGCGCGGAGCGCCACCGCGACCTGCAGGCGCGCGGCGCGCAGCGCGGGGAGCGATGCGCCGAGCAGCCCGATCACGAGCGCCCACAGGATGCTCACGACGAGCAGCTGAGGGGTCACATCGAGCTTCAAGACGAGTCCTTGAGTGCTCACCACGTGGCCGTCGAACAGCATCCAGGCGATGGCGGCGCCGAGGAGGGCGCCTGGCAGCGCGAGCAGCATGCCCTCGATGAGCACCGAGGCGATGATCGGTGCGCCGCCGAAGCCGATCGCCCGCAGGGTCGCCAGATCGCGCCGCCGAGCATCGACCGAGGCGTAAAGGCTGTTGAGCGCGCCGAAGACGGCCCCGCACGCCATCACGCCGCCGATGAAATACGCGACGTACTCGAACAGCTGGTTGAACCCGGCGAACGTCTCGTTGAGGTCGTCCTTCTCCGTCTTGACCTGCACCGCGAGCGCGGGATTGGTGAGGACCCACTTCTTGAATGCCGGATACGCGGCCGGAGAGGCGAGCTTCACGAGCACCTGCTGGTAGGCATTGCGCCCGAAGGCCGACATGACGGTGTCGGCATCCGCGGCGAGGATGCTGTCGTTCACCGTGCCGCTGCTCGCAAAGACTCCGACCACGGCCCACTCCGTGCCGCGCAGCGTGATGTGGTGACCGAGCTCGAGGCCTCGGTACATCTTGCGGATGGGGTCGGAAACGACGAGCTCATGCACGCCCGGCCTGTACAGGCGGCCCTCGATGAGCCTCGGCGGGTCGAACAATCGCACCCCCGGCGTGAAGCCGACGAGCGCGACCGAGCCGCGCTTGCCGTTGCTGCGGATGGCATCGACGCTCACCATCGTCGTTGCCGTGTAGTAGGGCGTACCGTCGGGAGCCCGGCGGATGCCGGGCGCACCCTTCACGGCGAGCGCCTCATCGCGCGTGAGCACGCTCTGCATGGAGGAGCTTGCCGCATTGCCGAGAATCACCACCTCGTCGGGCGCGGCGGACGCGCCGCCGAGCGACCTCGCCCCGTTGCTCATCGCGAGCAGCGAGACGAGCACGCCCGCGACGCTCGTCACGCCGATCACGGTCACGAGGGCCGCACCGCGCCGCTCGCCGATGCTGCGCAGGGCGGTGGCGGTGAGCGCGAAGGTCTGCGCGAGGAACGACATCACCCGCTCCTATCGGCCTGCCAGCGCATCGACGACCTCGAGCCGCGATCCGCGCCACGCCGGGATCGAGGCGCCGATGAGCGCGAGGGCGAGCGCGCACGCGCCGCCCTCCACGAACACGATGTCCGGCATGTGCCGGATGCCGGAGAACAGCTGGCGGGCGAGCGGCAGCAGAAAGACCGAGACGCCGAGCCCGATCGCGGCCGCGACGATGCAGAAGGCGACGGACTCGGCGAGGATCAGCGCGAGGATCCCGCGATCGGTGAAGCCGACGGTCTTCAGGACGGCGAGCTCCGGCACTCGCTCGCGGACCGCTTGCATCATGAGCGCGCCGGTCGCAAAGAGCAGCGCGAAGAAGACGGCGCCGATGATGGCATGGACGATGAAATCGAGGTCGCCGAGCTGCTGCAGCTGCGCCGCCTGCAGCTCCGCCTCCGACTGCGTGTGCGTCTCGTTCGACGAATTGGCGAAGGCGTTGTCGATCGCAAGCCCGACGGCGTCGGCATCCGCCGGGTGGTCCACCTTGACGACGAACATGTCCGCGTGATCGCGGCCGGTGAGGCGCGACTCGTTGAGGTAGGCGAAATTGGCGATGATCGCGGCGGAGTTCTCCGGATGGTCCGGAAAATCGTACACGCCGACGATGTCGAAGACCCAGTCGTGGGAGCCGTCGCTCTTCGGCAGTCCGGATGCGACGACGATGCGCTCGCCCACCTTCCATCCGAACTTGCGCATCGACACATCGCCGACGATCGCGCCGGTCCGATCGGCCGCGAGCGCCCGGACCGCGGCGGGCGCGACTTTGACCTCGTCGTAGACCTTGAAGAGCAGGGCGGCATCGGCGGTCGTGATCGAGACCGGCTGTTGCGGGCTTTGGTAGGTGCCGCCGAAGTCAGCGCGCTCGGTGACGTACTCGACGCCCGGGACGGAGCGGATGCGGGCCAGCAGGCCCATCGGCAGGGGGTCGCCGACCGCCACACTGCTGCTCACGTACAGGCGGTCCGCGTGCGACTCGGCGATGACCTCGCTCACGCCCGTATCGAGCCCCTGCAGCACGCCGAACAGGACGAACGCCGTCGCGATTTGCAACAGCATCAAGACGGCGCGGCTGCGCTTGCGCCACATTCCAGCCCAGATCAGAGGCAGGAACTTCATCGGGACGACATACCCTCACGCCGCATCCGGCTCCGCCCGCGTTCGCAGCAGGGAGCGAGGAGACTCCGGGCCGTGAGCTTTAGACTCGGCGGGCGGGGGTTCGGTTTGAGCGCTCGCGCCCCGACCGCCGCTTCCCGGGCCGCCGCGCCGCCGTGTCCCCGCCGCGTCGGTCAGCCGCCCGTCCGCTCCTCGGGCGCGAGATCCATGACCATCCGCACGAGCTGCGCGAGGGAGGCCGCGCCGCTCTTCTCCATGACGCGTGCGCGGTGAATCTCGACCGTCCGCTGGCTCACGCCGAGATCCGCCGCCATCACCTTATTGGGCTTGCCCTGGGTCATGAGCGCGAGCACCTCCCGCTCGCGGGGTGTGAGCGTCTCGAAGCGACGGCGAATGCGGTCGTGCTCCTTCAGCGCGGCGCGGGTCTTGGCATCCTTCGCGAGCGCCTTTTGGATGCGGTCGATCAGATCCTGATCACGGAAGGGCTTCTGCAGAAAGTCGAACGCGCCGTGCTGCATGGCCTCGACGGCCATGGGAATGTCTCCGTGCCCGGTGACGAAGATGACCGGGAGGGTCGCGCCGCGAAGGTTCAGCTGCTGCTGCAGCTCGAGCCCGCTCATCGCCGGCATGCGCACGTCGAGCACCAGACAGCCCGGCTGGGACGGCGGGTAGGTCGCGAGGAACTCGGTCGCGGACGCCAGCGTCTGGGTCGGCAGACCGACCGATCTCAGCAGGAAGCGCAGCGAGTTGCGGACGGCCTCGTCGTCGTCGACCACGAATACGGTGGGCGTGGGCTCTCGCATGCCGGGCTACTCCGCCGTCTCGTGCGGCAGGAGGAAGTAGAAGCAGGCGCCCGTCGGGCGATTCGGCCGGTAGGCGAGCGTCCCGCCGTGGGCGCGCACGACGGTATTGCTGATGGCGAGCCCGAGCCCGGTCCCGCTCGGCTTGGTCGAGAAGAACGGATCGAAGATCCGCTCGAGCTCCTGCGGCAAGACGCCCGGCCCGTTGTCGCACACGGCGACCTCCACATCGCCGCCGGTGCGCCCCGAGCAGATCCGGACCTCGCCGCCCGCGGAGCCGCTGCCGGAGAGCGCTTCGAGGCCGTTGCGGACGAGGTTGAGAATCACGTGCTGGATCTGGACCCGATCGATCGAGACCTGCGGCAGACCATCGGTAAGCTCGAGCAGGAGCCGCGCGCGGTGCACGCGGGCATCGGTTTGCATCAGCTCGAGAATCTCGCCGATCACGGAGTTGATATCCGCCGCGCTGCGCTCGACGGGCTGGCTGCGCGCGAGCGTGCGGACGCGGCGAATGATCTCCCCCGCGCGCACCGCTTGCGCGGCGATCTCGCGCAGCGCCGTGCGCAGGTCGCGCGGATCGGCGCCGGGCTTGCCGAGCAGCCGGTCGCAGGCCTGCGCGTAGTTGGCGATCGCGGTGAGCGGCTGATTGAGCTCGTGCGCGATGCCCGCCGCCATCTCTCCGATCGTCGCGAGGCGCGAGACCTGCAGCATGCGTCCGTGCAAAGCCCCGCTCGGTGCGCGCGGCTCGGTGGCATCGCGATCGGGCGGCGGGGGGCCGGGCGGTCCCGCGGCGCCGGCGACTCGGGTCATTTGTGCTCCATGAGCATGAATTGTAGCAAGTATCGTCCGATCTCCCGCGCGCGTCCCTAGGTATGTTCCGCAGCCGCCCCGCGCGGCCGCATCGTTCCTGATAACATTCGCGGGCCAATCGCCGCGATCATCCGCGCGGATGTCAAGGGACGCGAAGGACCTGGAGGTGTGCTGATGCGAGCTCGGGTCCGTGAGGGCAGGGAGGGCAGCGTGCCGCCGCGCATGGGGCGGGCGCCGCGCAGCTCATGAGCGAGGGTCCGCTCCCCGCCGATCTGCTGCGGCGCATGGATGCGTACTGGCGCGCGGCCAACTACCTCTCCGTCGGGCAGATCTACCTCTACGACAATCCGCTGCTCAGCGAGCCGCTCGCCGCCTCGCACATCAAGCCGCGGCTGCTCGGCCACTGGGGCACGACGCCCGGACAGAGCTTCATCTACGTCCATCTCAACCGCCTCATCAAACAGCACGACCTCGACATGATCTACGTCGCCGGCCCGGGGCACGGCGGACCGGCGCTCGTCGCGAACACCTACCTCGAGGGGACCTACAGCGAGTTGTACCCCGAGGTCGCTCAGGACGAGGCGGGCATGAGGCGCCTGTTCAAGCAATTCTCCTTCCCCGGCGGCATCCCGAGCCACGTCGCCCCGGAGACGCCCGGCTCGATTCACGAGGGCGGGGAGCTCGGCTATTCGCTGAGCCACGCCTACGGCGCCGCCTTTGACAATCCGCATCTGATCGTCGCCTGCGTCATCGGCGATGGCGAGGCGGAGACCGGGCCCCTTGCGACGGGCTGGCACGGCAATAAGTTCTTGAACCCCGCGAGCGATGGCGCCGTGCTGCCGATCCTGCACTTGAACGGCTACAAGATCGCCAATCCGACGCTCCTCGCGCGCATCGAGCGCGCGGAGCTCGAGGAGTTCCTGCGCGGCTGCGGATACCGTCCGCACTTCGTCGCCGGCGACGATCCACCGGTGATGCATCAGCTCATGGCGGCCACCCTCGATCGGGCGCTCGCCGAGATTCGCGCCATCCAGGCCGAGGCGCGCTCCAAGGGCTTCGAGCACCGCCCGCGCTGGCCGATGATCGTGCTGCAGACCCCGAAGGGCTGGACGGGGCCGAAGCTCGTGGACGGCAAGCCCGTCGAGGGCACCTTCCGCGCGCACCAAGTGCCTCTCGCGGAGGTGCGCACCAATCCAGCGCACCTGAAGCTCCTCGAGCAGTGGATGCGCAGCTACCGCCCGGAGGAGCTGTTCGACCGCAACGGGCGGCTTGCTGCCGAGCTCGCGGAGCTCGCGCCGCGCGGCGAGCGGCGCATGGGCGCCAATCCGCACGCGAACGGCGGCGGGCTGCTGCGCGACCTGCGGATGCCGGACTTTCGTGAGTACGCGGTGCAGGTCGAGCGGCCGGGCGCCGTGGACGCCGAGGACACGCGTGTGCTCGGCGGCTTCCTGCGCGATGTGCTGAAGCTCAATGAGCGGCCCCGGACGTTCCGGCTCTTCGGGCCGGACGAGACCGACTCGAACCGCCTGAGCGCGGTGTTCGAGAGTACCGAGCGGCAGTGGACCGCGCAGATCGTTCCCGGCGATGAGCATCTCGCCGCCGAGGGCGGCGTGATGGAGGTCCTGAGCGAGCACCAGTGCCAGGGATGGCTCGAGGGCTACCTGCTCACCGGGCGCCATGGCCTGCTCAACTCGTACGAGGCGTTCATCCACATCGTGGACTCGATGTTCAATCAGCACGCCAAGTGGCTCAAGGTGACGCGGCAGATCCCCTGGCGGCGCCCGATCGCCTCGCTCAACTATCTGCTGAGCTCGCACGTGTGGCGGCAGGATCACAACGGGTTCACTCACCAGGACCCGGGGTTCATCGACCACGTGGCCAACAAGAAGGCGGACATCATCCGGATCTATCTGCCGCCCGATGCGAACTGCCTGCTGTCCGTGGCGGATCACTGCCTGCGCAGCCGCCATTACGTCAACGTCATCGTGGCGGGCAAGCACCCCGCGCCGCAGTGGCTCACGATGGCGGAGGCGATCACCCACTGCACCGCCGGCATCGGGATCTGGGAGTGGGCGAGCACGGACCGTGGCGCCGAGCCCGACGTGGTGATGGCCTGCGCGGGAGACGTGCCGACGCTCGAGACGCTCGCGGCGGTGAAGCTCGTTCGCGGGTATTTCCCGAGCCTCAAGATCCGCGTGGTCAACGTGGTCGACCTCATGAAGCTGCAGCCGGCGAGCGAGCATCCCCACGGCTTGACGGACCCGGACTTCGATGCCCTGTTCACCCGCACCGCGCCGATCATCTTCGCCTTTCACGGCTATCCCTGGCTCATTCACCGCCTGGCGTACCGGCGCGCGAACCACCGCAACCTGCACGTGCGCGGCTACAAGGAGGAGGGGACCATCACGACGCCGTTCGACATGGCGGTGTTGAACGACCTCGATCGCTTTCATCTGGCAGGCGACGTGGTCGACCGACTGCCGCAGCTGCAGTCGCAAGCCGGCTACGTGAAGCAGGCGCTCCGCGACAAGCTCATCGAGCACCGCGAGTACATTCGCGAGTTCGGCGAGGATCTGCCCGAGATCTGCAACTGGCGCTGGGAGGGTTGACCGCTCACCCGCCGCGAGCGCGGACGAGCAGCACGGGGACCGCGCTCAGACGCACGATGTACTCGGCGTCGCTTCCCATGACGATGCGCCGAATCCCGCGGCGTCCGTGGGTACCGCAGACGATGAGGTCGGCGGGCCAATCCGCCGCCTCGCGCACGATCGGCTCGCCGGCCGGGCCGTTCGGGGCCTCGAGGATCTTGGTGTCGACGCTGACGCCCGCCGCGCGAACGGCGGCTTGCGCCTCGTGCAGCATGGTCGCTCCGTAGTCGCGCGTCTGCTCGAGGAGCTGCGTGAACGTCGCGCCGCTCACATCGCCCGCGATGAGCGGCAGCTCGTTGATGACGAAGACGAGCCGAATGCGACTCCCCTGGCTCTTGGCGAGCCCGATGGCCTCGTGCAGGCCGAGCCGGGCGGTGTCGCTGCCGTCGAGGGGAACGAGGATGTTCCGGTACATGATGATCTCCTTTCGCGCAAGCATGGAGGAATGCGGATCGAGCGCCATGCGCGGATGTACCTATGCCGCTGCGGACAGTTCGACTGCCGCCGCTGGCGGCGGCGGGGGAGCCTCGGCAGCGGGTGCTCCGCCGTGAGCGTGCGAGAGCCGGGGAGGCCGCCGTGTCGAATGCAGCCGCTCGGAGAGTGTCGAGGTGAGGCGGTCGAGGACCGTGACGCGTGCCCTGCCGCGCGCCGTGGCCGCCATCGCGGCGGGTGCCATCGCGGTGGCCGCCATCATCGTGGGCGCCGTCCCGGCAAGTCGCGGCGCGCCCCGCGCGCTCGAGATGCCGCAAGCCGGCGCTCCGGTGGAGCTGCGGGCCGTTCTCGGCGCGGTGCCCGACCGGCGGCGCGGCGCGAGACTGTTCGCCATGTGCGCTCGATGCCACGAGGCGCGCGGGCAGGACCCGGCGGATGAATGGGCGCCGATCCTCGCCGGACAGCATCCCCGCGTCATCGCGAAGCAGCTGGTGGACTATCGCTATGGAATCCGCTGGGACGCCCGAATGGAGCGGATCGCCGGCCTGCACGTCATGCCGTTCGCCCAGGACATTGCCGACGTCGCCGCCTACATCGGCCATCTCGCGCCCGAGCGGACGCTGTCGCTCGGGGATGGCGAATGGGTCGCCGAGGGCGGGGAGCTCTACACGACGCTGTGCCTCACCTGTCACGGACCGGACGGCGCGGGGAGCGACGCACGCTTCATTCCGCGGCTCGCGGGCCAGCGCTACGATTACCTGCTGCGGCAGCTGCACGACGTGGTGGACGGACGGCGCCCCAACATGGCGGCGATCCACGAGCGAACGCTGAGCACGCTCGGCGTCGCAGAGCTCGACGGACTTGCGGACTATCTCGCGCGGCTGCCGAGCGAGCCGTGCCGAGCGCCCTGCGGCAGGTGAGCCGCGCCTTTGACGGGCTCCACGCGCCGTGGTACGAGACACTCGAGCGTGGCGAGGAGCGGCGGGCCGAGGCCTGCGCTGCGGCGCCCTGCCGGACCGCGCACCCTGCAACCGAGCCCGAACCTGCCCATGAGCTCAAACCCCCTCGCGGGCAAGCCCGCGCCCGCCTCGCTCCTGGCGAACGTCCCGAAGCTCGTCACGGCGTACTTCGAGGAGCTGCCTGACCCGGCGATTCCGGAGCAGCGCATCGCCTTCGGCACCTCCGGCCACCGCGGCAGCTCCCTGCAGCGCAGTTTCAACGAGCGGCACATCCTCGCGGTGAGCCAGGCGATCTGCGACTACCGGCGGCGGGAGCGGATCGATGGGCCGCTGTATCTCGGGATGGACACCCATGCCCTGTCGGAGCCTGCGTGCGCGAGCGCCCTCGAGGTCCTCGCGGCGAACGGAGTGGAGGTGATGATCGCGGAGGGGACCGAATACACCCCGACGCCCGCCATCTCGCACGCCATCCTCACCTACAACCGAGCGCGCAGCAGCGGGCTCGCGGATGGCATCGTCGTCACGCCCTCTCACAATCCTCCGGAGAGCGGCGGATTCAAATACAACCCGCCGAACGGGGGTCCTGCCGACGTCGCGGCGACGCGCTGGATCGAGTCCCGCGCGAACGAGCTGCTCGCCGGCGGGGCGTTGGGCACGGGCGGCGCCGAGGCCGGCGGCGTGCGCAGGATCCCTCTCGAGCGGGCCCTGCGTAGCGCGACGACGCACCGGCACGATTATCTCGGCGCCTACGTCGCCGATCTCGCGAGCGTCATCGACCTCGAGACCATCCGCGGCTCCGGCATCCGGCTCGGCGTCGATCCGCTCGGCGGCGCGGGCGTGCACTACTGGGCGGCGATCGCCGAGCGCTACGGCCTGAATCTCACCGTGACGAACGGCGCCGTCGATCCGACCTTCCGCTTCATGTCCGTGGACTGGGACGGCCGCATTCGCATGGACCCCTCCTCCCCGTACGCCATGCGCGGGTTGGTCGGACTCAAGGAGCACTTCGACGTCGCGTTCGCTTGCGATACCGATCACGATCGTCACGGCATCGTGACTCGCAGCGCGGGGCTGCTCGCGCCCAATGCTTACCTCGCGGTCTGCGTGTCCTATCTGTTTCGCCACCGGCCGAGGTGGAGCGCGGAGTCGGCCGTCGGCAAGACCGTCGTATCGAGCATGATGATCGATCGCGCGGCGGCGGCGGTCGGCCACCGGCTCTATGAGACGCCCGTCGGCTTCAAGTGGTTCGTGGACGGCCTGCTTGACGGCTCGCTCGGCTTTGCCGGGGAGGAGAGCGCCGGTGCGGCGCTCTTGCGCGAGGACGGCACGGTGTGGACGACCGACAAGGATGGCATCGCGCTCGCGCTGCTCGCGGCGGAGATCACCGCGCGCGGCGGTCGCGATCCGGCGGAGCTTTATCGGGCGCTCACGCACGATCTCGGCGATCCGGCGTACGAGCGCGTCGATGCGCCGGCGAGCGCCGAGGAGAAGCGGGTGCTCGCCGGGCTCAGCGCCGAGCAGGTCCGGCGGAGGGAGCTCGCGGGGGAGCGGATCGAGCGCGTGCTGACGCACGCGCCCGGCAACGGGGCGGCGCTCGGGGGGGTGAAGGTCGTTACGGCGAGCGGCTGGTTCGCGGCGCGGCCCTCGGGAACGGAGAGCGTTTACAAGATCTACGCCGAGAGCCTGCGGGGCCCCGAGCAGTTGCGAGCGATCCTCGAGGAAGCGCAGTCGCTCGTCGGCGAAGCTCTGGCCGCGGCGCGCCGCTCGTGACGGACGCGGCCGGAGAGCCCCCGCAGAGCGATGACCTGCACGACGCGCCGGCGCTGCTGCGCGAGCTCGCGCTGAACCTGCGGTGGTCGTGGAGCCACGGGGCCGACGAGCTCTGGCGGGAGCTCGAGCCTCAACTGTGGGAGCGAACCCACAATCCCTGGGCCGTGCTGCAGGCCGTCTCGGGCCCGCGCCTCGGGGAGATGCTCGCCGATTCGGTGTTTCGGCGGAGGGTTTGCGAGATTGCGGGCCGGGCTCGGGCCGCGACGCAGGGGCCGGCGTGGTTCGCGCAAGCGCACGATCCCGCATCGCTCGCGGGCGTGGCCTACTTCAGCATGGAGTTCATGCTGAGCGAGGGATTGCCCATCTACGCGGGCGGGCTCGGAAACGTCGCGGGCGACCAGCTCAAGGCGGCGAGCGACCTCGGCATTCCGGTGATCGGCGTGGGGCTGCTCTACCAGCAAGGCTACTTCCGCCAGGTGATCGATCGGGAGGGCGGCCAGCAGGCGCTCTATCCGTACAACGATCCGGGTCAACTGCCCCTGACGCCGCTCAGAGGCTCCGACGGGGCGAGCTTGCGCCTGCAGCTCGCATTTCCCGCAGGTCCGCTCTGGCTGCGCGTGTGGCAGGCCGACGTGGGGCGCTTGCGGCTCTATCTGCTCGACAGCAATGATGCCGCGAACTACCCGGCGTACCGCGGCATCGCGAGCGAGCTCTATGGGGGCGGAGCCGAGTCGCGGCTGCAGCAGGAGATCGCTCTTGGAATCGGCGGCTGGAGGCTGCTCGTCGCGCTCGGGATCGACCCCGAGGTCTGCCATCTCAACGAGGGCCACGCGGCGCTCGCCATTCTCGAGCGCGCGCGGACGTGCATGAGGCGGATGGAGGTCCCGTTCGGCACGGCGCTCGCGATGACGCGTCCCGGGAACCTCTTCACCACCCATACGGCCGTGCCCGCGGGCTTCGACCGATTCCCCGCGGACCTCATCGAGCAGTACCTCGCGGGCTATGCGCGCGAGGAGCTCGGCCTCACCCGACAGGAGCTGCTCGGCCTCGGCCGCGCCGAGGCGCGCGACGAGAGCGAGCCCTTCAACATGGCGTACCTCGCCGTGCGCGGCAGCGGAGCGGTGAACGGCGTGAGCCGCCTGCACGGGGAGGTGAGCCGGCGCATCTTCCTGCCGCTCTTTGCGCGCTGGCCCGCGAGCGAGGTGCCGATCGGTCACGTCACGAACGGGGTTCACGCGGCCGGCTGGGACTCCCCCGAGGCCGATGCGCTCTGGACGCGCGCGTGCGGAAAGGAGCGCTGGAGGGAAGCGCCGGGCGCGACCGAGGAGCTCATCGGCCGGGTCGCCGACGCCGAGATCTGGCAGGCGCGGGCGGCCGGCCGCCGGGCGCTCGTCGAGTATGCGCGGGAGCGGCTCTCCCGGCAGCTCGGCGCCTCGGGAGCCGATGAGGCGCACGTCGCGGCGGCCGGCCGCGCGCTGAGCCCCGATGCGCTCACGCTCGGCTTTGCGCGGCGCTTCGCGACGTACAAGCGCCCGAATCTGCTGCTGCATGACCTCGAGCGGCTCGCGCGCCTGCTCACGGACGAGCGGCGCCCGGTGCAGCTCATCCTCGCCGGCAAGGCGCACCCGGCCGATGCCCCGGGCCAGGAGTTGATCCGGCAGTGGGTGCAGTTCGTCCGGCGCGAGGACATTCGCGCGCATGCCCTCTTTCTCAGCGATTACGACATGCTGCTCTGCGAGCGCCTCGTGCAAGGGGTCGACGTGTGGATCAACACGCCCCGCCGCCCGTGGGAGGCCTGCGGGACGAGCGGCATGAAGGTGCTCGTGAACGGCGGCCTCAATCTCTCCGAGCTCGACGGGTGGTGGGCGGAGGCCTACACGAGCGAGGTGGGATGGGCGCTCGGCGACGGCCACGCGCACGACGACGATCCGGATTGGGACGGACGGGAGGCTCGCCAGCTCTATGAGTTGCTCGAGCAGGAGGTGGTCCCGGAGTTCTACGCGCGCGACGCGGACGGCATTCCAGCCGCGTGGGTGGCACGCATGCGATGCAGCATGGGCCGGCTCACGCCGCGCTTCTCGGCCAACCGCAGCGTGCGGGAGTACCTCGAGCAGTACTACCTGCCGGCGGCGGCCGCCCATCGAGCGCGGTCGCGGAATCACGGCGCGCTCGCGGCGCGCATCGTCGAGTCGCTTCGCGCGCTCGATCAGGGCTGGCCGTCGCTCGGCTTCGGCTCGGCGAGCGTCGAGACGCGCGAGGGCGAGCACCGGTTCAGCGTCGAGGTTCGCCTCGGCACTCTCGATCCCCTCGCCGTTCGCGTGGAGCTGTACGCGGAGGCGCGGGACGGTCTCGAGGCCTGCCGGGTCCCGATGGCGCGGCTCGTGCGCCCGGCGCCGAGCAGCGAGCCTGCGGGCTTCGAGCGGTACGAGGCCCGCGTGCCCGCGACCCGGCCGGCGGACGACTACACGGCGCGCGCCGTTCCGGCGACCGCCGAACTTGCGGTACCGCTCGAGGCGGCCCACATCCTCTGGCAGCGCTGAGCCGCATAGGTATTGCTGCGGATCGCGCCTGCGGCGCTCGCGGATGCGCGGTGCGCGCCGATGCGCCACGCTCGGCCCATGTACGCGATCCACCGCATTCTGCTTGCCATCAAGGATCCGCGGACGAGATCCCGCGCCGCGCTCGGGAAGGCCGCGCAGCTCGCACGCGCCCTCGGCGCCGAGCTGCAGCTGTTTCACGCGATCGCCGAGCCGGTATACCTCGATGGCGCGGGCATCATGGCCGAGGCGTATCCGCAGGTCGAGCAACTCCGGCGCGAGTGGTATCTACGGCGGCTCGCGACGCTCGCGCGGGGGCTGGATCGCCGCGGGATCCCGGTGTCCACGGCGGTCGCCTGGGATTTCCCCCCGTGCGAATCGATCATCCGGCAGGCCGAGCGCTTCGAGGCGAGCCTGATCGTCGCCGAATGCCATCCGGCGGCCCACCGCGCGCCGTGGCTGCTGCACTTCACGGACTGGGAGCTGCTGCGGCGCAGCCCCGTTCCGGTCCTGCTCATCAAGAATCACCGCGCCTACCGCCGCCCGAGGATTCTCGCGGCGATCGATCCGCGGCACGCCGCTGCCAAGCCGGCGGATCTCGATGAGGAGATCCTCCGTTACGCCGCGACCGTCGCCGAGGCGCTCCAGGGTGCCTTGCACGTGCTGCATGCCTTCGAGCCTCCGGCGAGGATCGAGCCTCCGC